>NZ_DASRXF010000059.1:0-12836 GCF_035654295.1 Noviherbaspirillum sp.
TTCGATGTCTACTTCTGTCATAAACACCTCAGGCAGGTCGACCTGCGGAACATCGCCTAAAATCGTGATCACATGTGTTACCTATGTCTCCCGACAGGTGTTACCCATGTGTCCCGGCTAAACACGAAGCGAAACCCACCATCCCTTCGACTAGAACAACGGCTCGCCCAACCCCTCCTGCTCCAGCGTCCGCCTGACCGAGGGCCGCTCCACCATCATCTTCAGGAAAGCGCCAAGCTGCACCCTGTTGCGCGCAGGATTGTGCATCATGCGCGTCCAGCGCGACAGCATGAACAGGTAGAAATCGACAGCCGTGAGCCGCTTGCCGAGCAGGTAAGGCCCGCCGTTCTCGGCAAGTGTCCTGTCCAGCAGGTCCAGCATGCCACCCACGCGCGCTTCCGCATGCGCCTTGACCTGGGCCACGGCGCTGTCATCTTTCGCCCAGCGCTCCGGATAGAAATACATGATCAGCTCTGCCTGCAAGGTATTGGTCAGATAGACGAGCCACTTGTAGAAATGCGCCCGCTCGGCCGTGCCCACGGCCGGCGCAAGCCCGGCCTCCGGGTGACTGTCGACGAGATGCAGGCAGATCGCGGCCGTTTCAAACAGGACGAGCTCGCCGTCGATCAGAGTCGGAATGCGCCCGTTCGGGTTCAGTTTCAGGTATTCCGCGCTGTGCTGCGCATTCTTCGTGCGGTCCACCAGCGCCAGCTCGTAGGGCACGCCCAGTTCTTCCAGCAACATGTGCGGCGCGAGGTTCGCATTACCGGGATAGTAGTAGAGCTTGTACATGGGATTTGGCCTAGAATGTCGGTTTGAAGGCCTCCATTATGCAAAATTCCACCCGTCCCGACACGCCCTGTGTTGCCGTCTGTTCAACCACTTTCGATGATGTCTGCCGCGGCTGCGGCCGCACGGTCGAGGAAGTGGCGAACTGGGTCTTCATGAACGAGGAAGAAAAGGAACGCGTGTGGGTCCGCATCACCGCCGAGGGCTATCCGCGCCGGAATACCTGAGGCGGGTCACAGCTGCTTGCCGAGCAGCGACGCGGCTTGCTCGATCAGCTTCTGTACGGGCGGGCGGTTCAGCCATTCTTCCAGCGTGATCCGGCGCGCGCGCGTCAGATCCCTTTCAAATACTTCCGTCATCTGTTTCGCGAAGTCTTCGTCGTACACATTCAGGTTCGCTTCATCATTCAGCCGGAACGAACGGTTGTCGAAGTTGGTCGACCCGGTCGAGACGAGAAAGCCGTCGACGATCATCACCTTGCAGTGGTACATGGTGGGCTGGTATTCGTGGATTTCGATGCCCGCCTCCAGCAGGCTCCCCCAACGCGCCCGTGATGCGCGCCGCACGATATGGGTATCGATGTACTTGCCCGGAGTGATGATGCGGATGCGGACGCCGCGCCTGGCGGCGGCGACCAGCGCGCGGATGGCCAGCTTGTCGGGCACGAAATAGGAGCTCGACAGCAGGATCGATTTCTGCGCCGAGGCGATCGACAGGAGATACATGAGGTGCATGCTCTCGCTGCCGCCGGTGGGCGAGCTGCTGAACATCTGCGTTTGCACCCTGCCGGCGGGCTCGAGCTCCGGAAAGTAATCCGCCCCGTGCAGCACGCTTCCGGTGGCCTTGATCCAGTTGTCCATGAACACGGCCTGGATCTCGGCGACCACCGGCCCTTCGATGCGGAAGTGGGAATCGCGCCAGTGCCGTTCATCCTGCGCATGGCCGCTCCATTGGTCGGCGATGCCGACGCCGCCGGTGAAGCCGAGCCTGCCGTCCACCACCAGCAGCTTGCGGTGTGTGCGGTTGTTCATGCGCGACCAGTTGTACCAGGTCGGTTCGTGGTAGCGCTCGACCTCGACGCCGCAATCGCGCATCTCGTCGATCAGCCGCTCCTCCATCCTCGCGCTGCCCACCCAGTCGAGCAGGACGTGCACCTTGACGCCCTTCTGCGCCCGCTCGCACAGCGCGTCCGCGAAAGCCCGTCCCACATCGCCGGACCAGTAGATGAAGGTCTCGAACACGATCGTTCGCTGCGCGGCACGGATGGCCTCCAGCATCGCCGGAAAGATGCGGTCGCCGTTTTCCAGGTGTTCCACCCTGTTGCACTCGACGATGGACGGCCCGAGCAGCACGCCCATCGAGCGCAGGAATTGTGCATCCCTGACGCCGTACAGCGTTTCCACCTTGCGGTCGATCTTCTTTTCGCCCTCGGTGAAGTTGATCACGACCAGCGTCAGTGCGATCGTCACCAGGATGGCAAGGATGACGTGGACGTAGCTGAACATGGGCGATCGGGCAGGGGAAAGTTTTCCGCGGACAAAGTTGACTGTCAGCAGATCATAAGCTTCCCTGCGATCAAGCTTGTTGCGTTTGCTGAATGTTTATGCGCCTCGCGAATGTTTCCATGGCGCACAGAAGGAGAAGGCCGGCGTGCTGCCGGCCCTTGCGGAATCAGTCGTCCTTGGCGCCGTCTATGCCGAGCTCGTGGATCTTGCGCGTGATGGTATTGCGCCCGATGCCGAGTCGCACGGCGGCGTCGTTCTTGCGGCCGTGCGTGTGCTTCAGCGCGGTCTTGATAAGAGCGGACTCGAACTGCCGGCCCAGCGCATCCATCACTTCCGGCTGGCCGGCTGCCAGCATCTGCGCCGCTTCCGACTCGAGCAGCGCGATCCAGCTGGCTTTCTCGGCGGCGCCGTTCGGCGTCGGCTGGGCGGAAGGCATGCCTGCCATCTGTGCCGGCGCAAACATGCCTGCGCTCACCGGAACGCCGGCGTTGGGCGCGTCCAGCGGCTGCGGCAGCACCGGCGCCTGCACGGGTAACGCCGGCACGGGCGGTGCATACTCCTGGCCATGCGTCAGGTCGACAGGCAAGTCCTTGATCTCGACGGTCTGCCCCGGCGCCATCACCGTGATCCAGTTGCACAGGTTTTCCAGCTGGCGCACGTTGCCCGGCAGGTCGAGGCTGCTGAGGAACTGCATCGCGCTGTCCGACATGCGCTTGGCTTCCACGCCGAGCTGCTTGGCGCTCTGCGTGAGGAAATGGCGCGTCAGGATGGGGATGTCTTCGCGGCGCTCGCGCAGGCTCGGCAGGCGCAGGCGGATCACGTTGAGGCGGTGATACAAGTCTTCGCGGAACAGGCCTTCCTTCACGCGCTGTTCAAGGTTCTGGTGGGTCGCGGCGATCACGCGCACGTTCGCCTTCAGCGGCTGGTGTCCACCGACGCGATAGAAGTGGCCGTCCGACAGCACGCGCAACAGGCGGGTCTGCAGGTCGAAGGGCATGTCGCCGATTTCATCGAGGAAGAGCGTACCGTTCTCGGCCTGTTCGAAGCGGCCGCGGCGCATGGCCTGCGCGCCGGTGAAGGCGCCGCGTTCATGGCCGAACAGTTCGGATTCGAGCAGGTCTTTCGGAATGGCGGCCGTGTTGAGCGCGATGTAGGGCTGCGCGGCGCGCGGGCTGTGCTTGTGCAGCGCGCGCGCAACCAGCTCCTTGCCGGTCCCCGACTCGCCTGTGATCAGCACGGTGACGTTCGACTGCGACAGCCGGCCGATGGCGCGGAAGACGTCCTGCATCGCGGGCGCCTGGCCGAGGATTTCCGGCGTATCCGCCGCCGTCTGCTCGACGTTGGCTTCGCGCAGGCTTTCCTCGAGTGCGCGGCGGATCAGCTCCACCGCCTTGTCGACGTCGAAGGGCTTGGCGAGATATTCGAAGGCGCCGCCCTGGAACGCGGCGACGGCCGAGTCGAGGTCGGAGAAGGCGGTAATCACGATGACAGGCAGGCCCGGATGCCGCGCCTTCACCGTCTGCAGGAGTTCAAGCCCGGACTCGCCAGGCATGCGGATGTCGGACACGAGGACCTGCGGCACGCTGGTCTGGAGCGCGTCCATGACTTCGCGCGCATTGGAAAAGCTTTTGGTGGCAAGGTTCTCGCGGGCGAGTGCTTTTTCGAGTACCCAACGAATCGATTCGTCGTCGTCAACAATCCAGATTGGCTTCATATTTTTTCAGCATCCCGCGCACTAGGCACTGTGAGAAAGCCTGCCGGTCAAGGCAGCGGTATCAAAATCCTGAAGTCGGTGCATTCCGGCCTGCTCTCGCATTCGATCACTCCCATGTGCTGCTGAACGAAGGTTTGCGCAAGCGTGAGCCCGAGTCCGCTGCCGCCATCCTTGCCCGATACCAGCGGATAGAAAATGCGATCGCGGATCTCGGGCGGGATGCCCGGTCCATTGTCGATGATATGCAAGTCTAATGCCAGCCTGTAACGCACCTTGGCGAGGGTGACCTGTCTTGCCACGCGGGTCTGGAAGGTGATGACGGCATCGCCGTCCTTGATCCGGTCCGCGAGTGCCTGTGCGGCGTTGTGCGCGATGTTGAGCACCGCCTGGATCAGCTGCTCCTTGTCGCCGCGGAATTCCGGCACCGACAGGTCGTAGTCGCGCTTGATGGTCAGCCCCGCAGGGAATTCGGCCATGATCAGGCTGCGCACGCGTTCGCACACTTCGTGGATGTTGACGTCGCCGACGATGTGAGGCCGCCGGTGCGGCGCAAGCAGGCGGTCCACCAGGGTCTGCAGGCGATCGGCTTCCTTGATGATGACCTGGGTGTATTCGCGCAGCTCCTTGAGGTGCCGCTCCGGCAGTTCGAGCTCCAGCAATTGCGCGGCGCCGCGGATGCCGCCGAGCGGGTTCTTGATCTCGTGCGCGAGATTGCGGATCAGTTCCTTGTTTGCCTGGCTCTGGTCGAGCAGGCGCTCTTCACGATCGAGCTTGAGCTGCTGGACGTTTTCGCGCAGCTCGATCAATACCGGCGTGTCGGGGTTGTCGAGCGCCGTGACGATCACGTGCACCTGCAGCGGTTCGCGATTGGGCCGCTCCAGCGTGAGGTCGAGCCGCTTGTCTGCAAAGCGGTGCTGGACAGCTTCCTGGAAGATCTGCTTCAGGTGGTCGCCGTTGAGGAACAGGTCGTTGATCTTCTGCTGCGACAGCGCCTTGAAGGAGCTCTCGAGCAGGTTTTCGGCTGCCGCATTGGCATAGGTGATGCGGCTTGCGGCGTCGAGGATGACTACCGCCGAGGAAAGCAGGTCGAGGCCGTCGAATGGGTGCGATGTCTTCACGTTGCTCCAGAAATCAAAAGGGCCGCGTCGTGCGGCCCTGTTCATGCAAGCGGCATACCCGCCCTATTTGATGTTGCCGATCTCACGGCGCAGGGCTTCGATGTTCTTTTCGGTGCGGTCGATGTCTTCCTTCATCGTGGCCACCCGCTCCTGGTACTTGGCAAAGTTGCGTTCATCGCCGCGGCGCTCGGGTTCTCCGTTGTTGAATTCCCGTTTCAGGTTCGCGAGTTTCTGCTCCTCGGCCTTCATCTCGTCCTGCAGGATCTGGCGGCGATCGTTGTCGCGCGCCTTCTGCGTGCCGTTGTCGACCTTGGGGAAATCCGCGGGCGCACCAGTCGCACCAGGCGAACCTGCCGCCGGCTTGGCCGATGCCGTCATCGGCGCCACCCGTTTCGGAGGCGCCGGGATAGTCGTGATGCCGGGCAGCTCGACCTTCTTGCACCCTTTTGTCATGCCAGTGTTCTTGTACTCCCTTTTTCCGTGCTCGTCCACGCACAGGAATACCTCGTTTTGTGCGTGCGCGGCACCGATAGTCGACGCGAGCAATAGCAGACCGGCAAGTTGTACTTTAGTCATCTTTCCCTACAGAAACCATCTAGGCGCTTACTAGTTTAGAGTAAGACATGGTGCTTTACAAACACACTTGCTTTAGAGCGTCCAGGGGACGCAACAGTTTCCAAAGATCAAAAAAAACGGGGAAAAGCAGGCTTTTCCCCGTCTCTTGAAACAGCTCCGCCTTGCGACGGAATGCCGATTACAGCGAGTAGTACATGTCGAACTCGATCGGATGCGTCGTCATGCGGAAACGCTGGACTTCCTGCATCTTCAGGTCGATGTACGCGTCGATCATGGTGTCGGAGAAGACGCCGCCGCGGGTCAGGAACTCGCGGTCCTTGTCCAGGTACTCGAGCGCTTGCTCGAGCGACGAGCACACGGTCGGGATCAGCTTGTCTTCTTCCGGCGGCAGGTGGTACAGGTCCTTCGTTGCCGGCTCGCCCGGATGGATCTTGTTCTGCACGCCGTCCAGACCTGCCATCAGCAGGGCTGCGAAGCACAGGTACGGATTGGCCAGCGGATCCGGGAAGCGTGCCTCGACGCGTCGGCCCTTCGGGTTCGCGACGTGCGGAATACGGATCGATGCGGAACGGTTGCGTGCCGAGTAAGCCAGCTTCACCGGTGCTTCGTAGCCCGGAACCAGGCGCTTGTAGGAGTTGGTGCCCGGGTTGGTGATGGCGTTGAGCGCGCGGGCGTGCTTGATGATGCCGCCGATGTAGTACAGCGCGAACTCAGACAGGCCGGCGTAGCCGTCGCCTGCGAACAGGTTCTGGCCATCCTTCCAGACGGACTGGTGCACGTGCATGCCGGAACCGTTGTCGCCGACCAGCGGCTTGGGCATGAAGGTCGCGGTCTTGCCGTAGGTGTGGGCGACGTTCCAGATCACGTACTTCATGTTCTGGGTCCAGTCGGCACGCTCGACCAGGGTGGAGAACTTGGTGCCGAGTTCATTCTGGCCGGCGCCTGCCACTTCGTGGTGGTGCACTTCGACCGGAATGCCCATCGCTTCGAGGATCAGGGACATTTCGGAACGCATGTCCTGGAAGCTGTCGACCGGGGGAACCGGGAAATAGCCGCCTTTGACGGTCGGACGGTGGCCGGTGTTGCCGCCTTCGAGTTCCTTGCCGGTGGACCAGGAAGCCTCTTCCGAGCCGATCTTGACGAAGCAGCCGGACATGTCGACCTTCCAGCGCACGTTGTCGAAGATGAAGAATTCGGGTTCCGGACCGAAGTAGGCGGTGTCGCCCAGGCCGGAGGACTTCAGGTAGGCTTCGGCGCGCTTGGCGATGGAGCGCGGGTCGCGGTCATAGCCCTTGCCGTCGGACGGTTCGATCACGTCGCACTGCATGAACAGCGTGGTCTCTTCCATGAACGGATCGATGTTGGCCGTGTTCGGATCGGGCATGAGCAGCATGTCGGAAGCTTCGATACCCTTCCAGCCGGCGATCGAGGAACCGTCGAATGCATGGCCGGACTCGAACTTGTCCATGCCGAATTGCGAAACCGGCACGGTTACGTGCTGTTCCTTGCCTCGGGTGTCAGCAAAACGAAAATCAACGAATTTGACTTCGTTTTCTTTCGCCATCTTCAAGACGTCTGCGGCCGTCATTGCCATGCGATTCTCCTAAATATGATGAGCGGGTTCGGTAAATGTTGAAATTGGTTTGAGCCGACAGTATTCGCCAGGACCGGCTGAAGTGCGACTTGAAACACAGCCCGGAATGATAGCAGGTTCCATGCCACCATCTTGAGGAAAAACAATTCGGCTGCACCGCGATGAAGCGTGCAAATTAGCTGAAATAGTGCGCATTTGAAACACAGTTGGCACCAAGTCGGCGGAATCCGAATGGCACCAAAAAAGTGCACTCGCCGGCTCTGGCACCATTCTAGTGCGTGACGACGCAGTTTTGCACGCTATTGGTGCGCACCCCATCGCTGCCCGGCAGGCATGAATGGTGCGCCGCCGGCGGGATAGAATATAAAAAAACCAATCGATCCGGAGCGATACAGATGGATATCCTTTCCAAGGCGCGCGAGCGCGCAAAAGAAAAGCAGTTGCCCTATGCGGGTGCAGTGAAGCCGGCCGAGGCTTATTCCCTGCTCAAGCAAGATCCCAACGCGGTGCTCGTCGATGTCCGCACCAGCGCGGAACGCGATTGGGTAGGACGGGTCGCCGTCCCCGAAGCGCAGCACGCCGCCGTGGAGTGGAATACCTACCCGGGCGGCCAGCCGAACCCGGCCTTCCTCGACGAACTGTCGCAAGTGGCGTCCAGGGACAAGGTCCTGCTTTTCCTGTGCCGGTCCGGCGTGCGGTCGCGCCATGCCGCCAAGCTGGCCACGGAACACGGCTATGCCAACTCCTTCGACATACTCGAAGGCTTCGAGGGCGACAAGGATGCCGAAGGCCATCGCAAGACAGTCGGCGGCTGGTGCAAGGCGGGCCTGCCGTGGATCGGCGCCTGAACCTGGCCTTAACCTGAGCCGGCCTACTCTGCCTTCATCAGCGATAACACGCGGCGCCGCACGAAATTGATGTGGCTGCGCAAGCCGTACAGCTCGTCGGCGAAGGACAAGGGAATCGAAATGCGGTTCACCCGCTCCTCGATGTCATTCAGGCGCTGCAGCTGCTCCGGGTAGACATCCTTCTGCCGCTCCGGCGGCACCTCCTCGATGGCCTGCTCGACGGCGCGCAGCTGGCCGTACCAGCGGAACACGCGCGAGCGCACCTTCCACACATAAAGCGGCGGAATGATGCGCGACAAGGGCAGGATCAGCGCGCCCAACGCGACTACCACGACCCACATCCTCTCGAAGAAGTTGGCCAGCCAGAACGGCAGGTAACGCTGCAGCAGCGGCGGCCCGTTCTTGTAGTACTTTTCGGCGGCTTCGGACACCGGCACTTCGGTGTAATTCGCGGTCGGGAACTCGCCCTTCTTCTGGAACCAGCCCGGTGCGCCGTGAATCTCGCCCGCCGCCTGCACGAACAGGTCGACCAGCGCGGGATGCAGGTCTTCGCGCGCCACCAGCGTCGCGGTGGGTGCGATCAGGTGGATGTCCTTCGGCGGCAAGTCGCGCCCGAAATCGACAATGCCGCGCGGAAGCACGACGTGGGAAAGGAAGGGGAAGCGTCGCGTGTAGGCTTCGGCCTGCGCGAAGTCGAACAGCCGGATGCCCGGCGTTTGCAGCAGCATCTGGATCAGCGGCGCATCCGGCGCTGAACTGAACACCAGGCCGTCGATGCGGCCGGCCAGCAGTTCGACTGTCGCCGGCGTGTTCTCCAGCGTGCCCAGCCTGATCTGCCCGGCGTCCACCCCGTTGGCGGACAGGATCTGCTTGAACAGCCCCGGCACACCCGTGCCCTCCGGCCCGGCATTGATACGCAGGCCTTTCAGCTGGGCGAGCCGGGTAACGCTGCGCGATTCGCGCAGGAACAGCCATACCGGCTCGGTGAACAGGCTGCCCAGCGACACCAGTCCGCGCCCTTCCAGCTCTTCCCTGCGCGTGGAACCGCTCTGCACGAAGGCAATGTCGATGCCGGAACTCTCATCCTTGAGCCGCTGCAGGTTCTCATTCGAGCCGAGCGAAGGCTTCAGGTCGACGCGAATGCCGTTGCGCCCCAGCAGCGCCGCATATTTCTTGCCGATCGCCTCATAGGCGCTGTTTTCCTGTCCGGTGGCAAGCGTCACCTCGCGCGGCGGCGAGGGGTCGACGAGCCAGTAGGCAAGCAGGCAGGTGATGACGACGGCAATGGCCGCCGGACCGGACGCGACCAGGAAGTCGCGGAGGGAAAAGCGTGTGAACCTGAGGATTTTCGGCATGCGCGGCCCATGAAATTTCATGGGCCACACCATGCCAAGAAATGTACCGGCGCGCAAGTGCGCCGGGTGCTCGCTTCGCTATGAACGCACGAAGATGGAACGGCGGCCGGACGGGACAGCGCGCTGCGGCGCCACCGTACGCTGCCTGCCGTCCGCATCGCCGTCGTCCGAGAGGAACTGTGCGGCGATCGAGAACCAGTCCTCGATGGAGAATACGCGCCGTGCGAGCGGAATGAGTTCACGCTCCTCACGCTCCAGGCGGTGCAGCACGGTGCCGCAATAACTGTCCATCGCGTGGCAAATCTGGTTGATCCTGACGGCGCTGGCTTCGAAGGCTTCCGCCAGTTGCTCGCCGATCGAACGCAGGATGCGCGCGCTCTTTGCGCGCAGGGCATCCAACTCCGCGATGAGGATTTCGGCTTCACGCCCGGCGCTGCGCATCGCGGGAACGAGATGGCGCTCCAGCTTGCGCGCGCCCATGTATTTGTCGAACTGCATCAGTTTTCCAAAGGCCGACTCGAGGAAAGAGAAGTCGATGCTTTGCAAGCCCCGCCACGTACTCTGGAGATACTGCTGGAGACGGGACAGCATGCTACGGGTCTTGTCTTGCTCGGCCGCGATGGCGACCAGGGAATACGTGGCAGTTAGCATTGTTGCTCCTTGATTCTGTAACTGCGTGAACAAACCGGGATCCAATGAATCCGATCGCTGCACAAGTTGAAACCGGGGAGAGGTGAGGTTGGGAAAACGCGTTGGGAGAGTATAGGCGGGCGTCCGGGCACGCGTTTGAGCTGGCGCAAACAGCCCCGGAAATGCTCGCGAACGCACGCTATTTTGGCGACAAGTTGCGTGCTACTTCGTACAATCGCCGGCGGTCATCGAAGACTTCGATAAGAGGAAACGCCAGACCTCCACATCAGGAATGCGGGCCCGGCGCATGCAGGCGGGAAATACTCAGTTCAGCTTGGCAGCATGTTCCCGTGTCGCGTGGAAGGTCAGCTGCGGCCAGCGCTCCTGCGTCAGCTTCAGGTTGACGCCTGAGGTCGCGAGGTAAGCCATGTTGCCGGAGGCGTCGAAGGCGATATTGGCGCCGGCGGAAGACTTCTCGAAATCCGCGAGCGCCTTCTTGTCGTCCGAGGAAATCCAGCGCGCACTGCTGATGCTCGTACCCTCGAAGACCGCGTCCACGCCGTACTCGTTCAGCAGACGGCTTGCCACCACCTCGAACTGCAGCACGCCCACGGCGCCGAGGATCAGGTCACCGCCGTGCACAGGCTTGAACACCTGCACCGCGCCCTCTTCGCCCAGCTGCTGCAAACCCTTGTGCAACTGCTTGATCTTGAGCGGGTTGCGGATGCGCACCGAGCGGAAAAAGTCCGGCGCGAAATACGGGATGCCGGTGAACTGCAGCATCTCCCCTTCGGAGAAACTGTCGCCGATCTGCATGTTGCCGTGATTGGGCAGGCCGATGATATCGCCGGCATACGCCTCCTCCACCTGTTCGCGGCTCGATGCCATGAAGGTGACGACGCTCGACACCTTGATCTCTCGGCCCAGGCGCAGGTGCTTGATCTTCATGCCGCGCTCGAAGCGGCCGGAGCACACGCGCAGGAAAGCGATGCGGTCGCGGTGGGCCGGGTCCATGTTGGCCTGGATCTTGAAGACAAATCCCGAGAACGGTTCTTCGTTCGGCTCGACGTCGCGCACAGTGGCATCGCGGTGACGCGGCGCCGGCGCCCAGTCCAGCAGCGCATTGAGGATCTCGCGCACGCCGAAGTTATTGATCGCGGAACCGAAGAACACCGGCGTCTGCCTGCCCGCCAGGAACTCTTCCAGGTCGAAGGGATGCGATGCGCCGTGCACCAGCTCCACTTCCATCTTGAGCTGCTCGATTTCCAGGGGAAACATTTCCGCCAGGCGCGGGTTGTCGATGCCCTTGACCACTTCGAACTCCTGGTCCGCGCGCTCCTCGCCCGCCTTGAACAGGAGGATCTCGTCGCGCAGCAGGTGGTAGACGCCGCGGAAACTCTTGCCCATGCCGATCGGCCAGGTCACCGGCGCGCACTGGATCTTGAGGACGGATTCCACCTCGTCCAGCAGTTCCAGCGGATCGCGGGTTTCGCGGTCCATCTTGTTCATGAAGGTCAGGATGGGGGTGTCGCGCATGCGGCAGACGTTGAGCAGCTTGATGGTCTGCTCTTCCACGCCCTTGGCGGCGTCGATCACCATCAGCGCCGAGTCCACCGCCGTCAGCACGCGGTAGGTATCTTCCGAGAAGTCCTGGTGGCCCGGCGTGTCGAGCAGGTTGACCACGTGCTCGCGGTATTCGAACTGCATCACCGAGCTGGCCACGGAAATGCCGCGCTGCTTTTCGATCTCCATCCAGTCGGACGTAGCGTGCCGGCCGCTCTTGCGCGCCTTCACCGTGCCGGCGAGCTGGATCGCGCCGGAGAACAGCAGCAGCTTTTCGGTCAGCGTCGTCTTGCCGGCGTCGGGGTGGGAAATGATCCCGAAGGTGCGGCGGCGGGCCACTTCGCGGCCGATCAGTTCGGTCGGCACCTTGCGGTTACTGTCGGGGGTGGCGTCGGCGGCTTCGCTCGACGGCAGGTCGGTATCGGAGGTCATGCGTGCAAAAAATAAAAGTGCCGGCGCGCCGGACGGCGGCCGGCACGGTCGAACAGTTCAGAGCTTGATGAAGTTTTCGCGATAGTAGCGAAGCTCTTCGATCGATTCGGTGATATCCGCCAGTGCGGTATGCTTCTGGTGCTTCTTGAAGCCGGAGGCGATGTCAGGCTTCCAGCGCTTGCAGAGTTCCTTCAGGGTCGAGACGTCCAGGTTGCGATAGTGGAAAAACGCTTCCAGCTTGGGCATGCCGCGTGCCATGAAACGGCGATCCTGGCAGATGCTGTTGCCGCACATCGGAGATTTTCCGGCCGGCACGAAATGCTTCAGGAAATCGATCAGGGTTGTCTCGGCATCGGCTTCGCGGACCGTAGATGCCTTCACGCGGTCGATCAGTCCCGAGCGGCCATGGGTGCCCTTGTTCCAGGCGTCCATGCGGTCCAGCACCTCGTCGGATTGATGGATCGCCAACACCGGGCCTTCGGCCAGCACATTCAGCTGCGAATCCGTGACGACCACCGCGACCTCGATGATGCGGTCGGTGTCGGGGTCGAGGCCGGTCATTTCCATGTCAACCCAGATCAGGTTGAATTCGTTCGGGCGGGCAGGTGCGTTCAAGGGAGCTTGTGACATAATTGTTTTCCTCGGTAATCCGCCATTTTCTCACAGGCAGGGCATGTCTTCACTTGCGTTTTCGGTATTGTTCGTCGGTTTC
>NZ_DASRXF010000060.1:0-2958 GCF_035654295.1 Noviherbaspirillum sp.
TCTTCCGCCTTCTTGATCGCACCGCCCATGCCTTCGGGGCCGGGCGTCAGGATCAGTTCGGCGCCGTAGGCGCGCAGCAGCATGCGGCGTTCCTTGCTCATGGTTTCCGGCATGGTGAGCACGCACTTGTAGCCGCGCGCCGCGCACACCATGGCCAGGGCGATGCCGGTGTTGCCGCTGGTCGGCTCGACGACGATGGTATCCGGCTTGATCAGGCCGGCCTGTTCCGCGGCATCGATCATGGCCACGCCGATCCGGTCCTTCACGCTGTGCGCCGGGTTATAGAACTCGAGCTTGGCCACCACCTCCGCGCCGGCACCCGCGGCCAGGTTGCGGATGCGGACCAGCGGCGTATTGCCGATCAGTTGCGTGACATCGTTGACGATCTTCATGGATGGGCTCCTTGTTGGTTTTAACCGTGCAATTCTGCGATGCGGCGGTCGCGTTCGATCTGGATCGTGTGCGCCGCCGCGCCTTCCGAAATACCGAGTGACTGTAGCACGAAGGCGGAAAGCTGCAGGCCGGCCTCCAGCGTTTCCGGGATCACGGTGGAAGCGCCGGCCTGCTTGAGCGCCTGGGCGTGCTTTTCGTCGCGCGAGCGAGCAAACAAGGGGACGTTCGGGTATTCGCGCCGGATCGCCTTCACCGCATGCAGCGCCGACGCCGGATGGTCCATCGTCAGCACGATCGCCGCCGCCCTGTCTGCGTGCACCTTGCGCAACAGTTCGACCCGCGCCGCGTCGCCGAAATACACTGGCAGGCCGGCCGTGTGCAGCTTGCCGACGACGCGCGGGTTGGTTTCAAAGGCGACATAGGGCACATTCTGTTTCGACACCATCTGCGCCACCAGCTGCCCGACGCGGCCAAAGCCGGCGATGATCACATGGCCGGATTGCTGTTCCACCACCGCCTTGTCGAGGTCGCCCGGCTGGTCGGCATGCTCCTTGTCCCACCAGTCGCCGAAGGCATGGCCCGCCTTCGCCACCAGCGGCGTGGCGAACAGGCTGAGGCTGACCACCAGCATGATGAACTGCCCGATCTCTTTCGGCATCAGGCCCGCCGTGAGCGCGTAGCCGACCACGATGAACGTGAACTCCCCGCCCTGGCCGAGCAGTGCCCCGCCCTCGATCGCGCGGCCCCAGCTGAAGCCGCCGATGCGCAGGATCACGCCCGTCACCAGGGTCTTGATCATGAACAGGCCGATCACCGACAGCGGCAGCCACACGGGCGACTTCATCACCTCGCGCACGTCGATCGCCATGCCCACGGACATGAAGAACAGGCCCATGAGCAAACCCTTGAAGGGCTCGATGGTGACTTCCACCTCATGCTTGAACTCGGTCTCGGCCAGCAACAGGCCGGCGAGGAAGGCGCCAAGCGCCAGCGAGAGTCCGGCCATTTCGGTCAGCGCGGCGATCCCCAGCGTCGACAGTAGCGTGAGCGCCATGAAGACGTCGGGCTGGCGCTGCTGCGTGAAGGAATGGAACAGCGGTCGGATCACGCGGCGGCCGAGCAGGTAGATCATCGCGATCGCGCCGACCGACTTGAGCAGGGTCAGGCCGACCAGGCTGACCATGCCCTCGCTGGTGCCGCTGGCCAGCACGCCCATCAGGATCAAGAGCGGCACCACCGCCAGGTCCTGCAGCATCAGAATGGAAAAGCCTGCCTGCCCGAGCCGCGTGCCCAGGGTGCGGCGTTCCGTCATCAGCTGCATCACCACCGCGGTCGACGACAAGGACAGTACGGAACCGAGGATGGCCGCCACCTCCAGGCTGTTGCCGAAGGCATAAGCAATGACCCCGATGATCGCCGCGCTGATGTAGACCTGCGCCGCGCCCGCGCCGAACACCCAGTTGCGCAGCGCCCAGAGCCGTTCGGCGGACAGTTCCAGGCCGATCATGAACATCAGGAACAGCACACCGAGCTCGGCCAGCACTTCCACGCCCTCCAGGTGCGGAAAGGTGAACCATGCGAGCCAGGGATGGACGTCGGCGAACAGGCCCAGCCCGAACGGACCGATCAGCGTTCCCGCGGCGAGGAAGCCGAGGATCTGGTTGATGCGCCAGCGCTGCAGCAGGGGGATGAGGATGCCCGTCAGGGCCAGGAACAGAATGGTTTCCCGCAGGTAGGGTAGGGACTGGTGTGCTTCCACGGTGAGAAATCCTGATGACGATAGGCGCGCGCAGCCCAGAAGTGTGTCACAGAAAGTCGAGGGGGTGTTATGACCTGGAACACGTAAAAGGAGCGCATGGTGGGTTTCGCTGGCGCTCTACCCACCCTACGATTCTTTATATAGGACGGTAGGGTGGGTAGAGCGAAGCGAAACCCACCGGAGCATCCCCTAGCGCCGCCGTTTCTTCCAGTTGTAATCCGGCGATGGATCGGCCACTCCCGGGTGGCCGACGGAATCCGGGTTTTCCGAGCACATGGTGATGAAGCACACGCCGTCGCCTTCACGCTGGCGCTTGCGCAATGCCTCCATGAACTGCATGGCCGCACTCATGTCCTTCGACGCGAACTCGCGGCTCCTGGGGCCGTCGTCCGCTTCCGTCCAGTACACCATGTACATCCGGAATCTCCGTTCAGCCTAGCCGCGCCTGCGCGGCGATCTCGTAGGAGCGCAGCCGTGCCGCGTGATCGTGGATCATGGCGTTGATGATCAGCTCGTCGGCCTGCGTCGTTTCGACGAACGCCTGCAGCTGCCGCTTGACCGTGTCCGGATCGCCGACGATGGAAGCACGCAGGGTTTCCTCCACCGACGCCTGCTCCATCGGCGACCACAGCCCATCCATGCTCTCCACCGGCGGCGGCATCTGTCCGGGCACGCCGCGGATCAGGTTCACGTGCATCTGCTGGTGCGTGGTCAGAAGATGGCGCGCTTCGCGTTCCGAATCGGCGGCCACTACGTTCAGCCCCACCATCGCATACGGCTTGTCCAGCACATCGGACGGCTGGAAG
>NZ_DASRXF010000061.1:0-34944 GCF_035654295.1 Noviherbaspirillum sp.
GTTGGCGATCAGGTTGCCCTCGGCGTCGAACAGCGCGCAGGAAAAATCGAGGCGCTCCTTGATGTTCACCGAGACCGCGGTGTTCTGCAGGCGCAGGCCCATCTGTTCGGCGATCGACATGAAGAGATTGTTGAACACTTCCAGCATGACCGGATCGGCTTCCGTGCCGGCCGCCCTGCGTTGCGGCCGCGCGGCCACGCGCTGCATCACGAGATGGCCGTGCCCCGTGACCTCCGCCTGCCAGCCGGGCTCGACGACATTGGTTGCATTCGCCTCGGCAATGATGGCCGGGCCGCTGACGATGTCGCCGGGGCGCATATCGTCACGGCGGAAGAGCGGCGTGTCGTGCCATGCGCCGCCGGAAAAGAGGCGTGCGTGCTCCGACGCTTGCAGCGATCCGTCGCGCGGCGGCAATGGCGTCTCGCAGGCGGCGTCCCCGGCTGCGCCGATCGCTTCCACCGACACCGCCTCGATTACCAAGTTCTTGCCCGGCATCAGGAAGGCATAGCGCTGCTTGTACGCCGCTTCGAACGCGGCCTGCATGGCGGCGATATCGGCGGCGGGAACGACGATGACGGAATCCGTGCCCTCATAGCGCAGGTGCACTCGCTCGACGACGCGGATGCACGATGCATCCACACCCTGCGACTGCAGGTCGGCACGTGCATCTGCGCCCAGCCTGCGCAACGTATCCGCAACCGTTTGCATCGCCGCGGGTGCAAGAATCGCCTCCAGCGCCTGCTCCCGCATCGCGGTCTGGTCGGCCAGCCCCATGCCGTAGGCTGATAGCACGCCGGCAAACGGATGGGCGAACACGCGCGTCATGCCGAGCGCGTCGGCCACCAGGCAGGCATGCTGTCCGCCGGCGCCGCCGAAGGTGACGAGGGTGTAGCCGGTGACGTCATGGCCGCGTTGCACGGAAATGAACTTGATCGCATTGGCCATGTTGCCGACCGCGATCTCGATGAAGCCTTCCGCCACTTCCTCCGGCGTGCTGCGCTTGCCGGTGGCGCGCTCGATCTCGGCGGCCAGTTCGGTGAACTTGCGCACAACGATGTCGCGGTCCAGCGGCTGATCCGCACGCGGGCCGAAGACGGCGGGAAAATGCCGGGGCTGGATCTTCCCCAGCATCACATTGCAGTCGGTGACGGTGAGCGGTCCGCCCCGGCGGTAGCTCGCCGGCCCGGGATTGGCACCCGCGCTGTCCGGCCCCACGCGGTAGCGCGTACCGTCGAAGTGCAGGATGGAGCCGCCGCCCGCGGCCACTGTGTGAATGCTCATCATCGGCGCGCGCAGGCGCACGCCCGCGACCTGCGTCTCGAATGCACGCTCGAATTCGCCGGCGAAGTGCGATACGTCGGTGGAGGTGCCGCCCATGTCGAAGCCGATGAGGCGGTCCAAGCCCGCCGCATTCGCCGTGCGCGCCATGCCCACAATGCCGCCCGCCGGGCCGGACAGGATCGAATCCTTGCCCTGGACGCGATGGGCATCGGTCAACCCGCCGCTGGATTGCATGAACAGCAGGCGCACGCCGGGCATCTCGCCCGCCACCTGTTCGACGTATCGGCGCAGGATGGGCGACAGATAGGCATCGACCACCGTCGTGTCGCCGCGCGAGACCAGTTTCATCAGCGGGCTCACTTCGCTCGAAACCGACACCTGCGTGAACCCGGTCTCGCGCGCGATGCGTCCGATCGCGGTTTCGTGCTGTGAATAGCGGTAGGCATGCATCAGCACCACCGCCACCGAGCGCAATCCGTGCGCATACAGTGCCTGCAGCTCGCGGCGTACCTGTGCCTCGTCCAGCGGCAGCACCACTTCGCCCTGCGCGCCGATGCGCTCGTCCACTTCCACCACTTCGCGGTAGAGCAGTTCCGGCAGCACGATATGGCGGTCGAACAGGCGCGGGCGGTTCTGGTAGGCGATGCGCAGCGCATCGCGGAATCCCCGGGTGATCAGCAGCGCCGTCGGCTCGCCCTTGCGCTCCAGCAGCGCGTTGGTGGCCACCGTGGTGCCCATCTTCACCGCTGCAACCTGCTCCGCCGTGATCGGTTCCCCCGGGCGCAGCCCGAGCAGATGGCGGATGCCCTCTACCGCCGCATCCTGGTACTGTTCCGGGTTCTCCGACAGCAGCTTGTGCGTGACGAGACTGCCGTCCGGGCGGCGCGCCACGATGTCCGTGAACGTGCCGCCGCGATCGATCCAGAATTCCCAGCGCGGGTCCGCTTTTCGTTCAGTCCACATTGCCTTGTCCATGGCCACAATGTAGCAGACGCCCGGAACCGATGCCGGTGAACGCCGGGTCGAAGTATCATGCTTGGAGAACAGGGGGCCGCCGTGGAAAAATTTCTCATCCGGAACGAATTCGGACAGTCGCAGGAATTGCTGGGCGAAGAACTCGTCGTGCCCGGCTTCGAGGAAATGCAGTTCATTCTGCATGCGTGGCTGTACGACAAGCGCGGCGGCTGGGCCGTCACCGAGCGTTCCTCCGGCAAGCGCATCACCAGCGGGCCGGCCGGCACCGAGCACGCGGCGCAGGACCAGCTCGAGCGTCAGCTCAAGCTGCACGGCAAGGAGGCACTGATGCGGGTGCTGGGCCAGGGAAAGCTGTCGAGCTGATAAGGACCCCAAAGCACACGCGGAATTGTTGCGCTTCGAGGAAAGTTCCGCGCATTACGAAACGGTGGTGCAAGCACCGCGCGCTTGAGTTGCGACAATACGTGCTACGCCGGGCGACGCAAGATGGATGGCAGGGAAACTTGCCCATCCGGCGTGCCGGGAATCGTCATGACAGCACATACCAGCCTGCCCGCGGTCTGCATGATGGACGCAGCGGGAAAGATCCGCAGCTGGAGCGCGGAGTGTCAATGGCTGTTCGGCCTGACGCCCGCGGAAGCGGCGGGGCAAGCATTCGGCACCTGCATCGCTCCCGGCCACGAACACGACTTCATCACCCTGGTCACTGCCGCCAGAACCAAAGCCGTGCGGTCCGGCATCGGCCTGCTGGCCAACGACAAGTCCGTATTCACCGCCAGCCTGACCATCGTTCCCCAGTCCACGCGCAGCGGCACCGTCGACCAGTTCGTGCTGATCGTCGACAGCGGCCTGCATGATGAGGATGCAAAGCAACCCGATACCGACGCCGCCTTTTTCAAGCGCTTTTCGGCAAACCTGCCGGGCCCGTTCTACGTGCTCGACCAGGTCGGCCATCTCGTGACATGGAACCGCGTGCTGGAGGAAGCGACGCAGCTGCGCAGCGACGAACTCGCCGGTATGCACGCGCTCGACTTTTTCGACGAAGCCCAGCGCGACACGATCAAGCAAAAGATGCGCAATGCCTTCGAGCGCGGCGTCTCCAGCGTGGAAGCCTGGGTCGTGCGCAAGGACGGCAGCCGCACACCCTACCTGTTCAATTGCGCGCGCACCAAGGTGGACGGCGACATCTGCATCTGCGGCATGGGCATCGACATCACCGAACGCAAGCAGGCGGAGGAAATTCTCCACCTGTACCAGCGTGCGCTGCAGGCGAGCGTCAACGGCGTGGTCATCGCCCGGCGCGCCGAAAACGGCAACCGTATTGAACTGGTCAACCCCGCCTTCGAGCAGATCAGCGGCTACCGCCAGGACGAAGTGGCCGGCATGGACCTGTTGTTCATCTGCGCGAAAGACACCGACCACGGCGAGCAGGGCAAGGTCCGGCATGCGCTGCAGCACTGCCACAGCATCCATGTCGTCATCCGCAGCCGCCGCAAGAACGGCGATCTGTTCTGGAGCGACCTGAAGATCGCGCCGGTCGCCAACAGCGCCGGCACGGTCACCCACTTCGTCGGCGTGCTCAGCGACGTCACCGAAGCCAAGCACTATGAAGCGCAGCTCGAACACCTCGCCAACCACGACACCCTGACCGGGCTGGCCAACCGCAACCTGCTGCACGACCACATGGAGATGGCCATCCAGCAGGCGCGGCGGCATGGCAATCTCGCCGCATTCGCCTTCATCGACGTCGACAACTTCAAGTTCATCAACGACACCTTGGGCCACGCCGCCGGCGACGACGTGCTCAGGACCCTCGCCCAGCGCCTGCGCGCGAGCGTGCGCGAGATCGATACGATTGCGCGTCTGGGCGGCGACGAATTCGTCATCATCTTCGCCAACCAGCCCGATGCCGGACACGTCGTCGACATGCTGGAGCGCGTCCGCCACAACATCGCCGAAGCCATTCCGACGGCAGAGCAGCCGATCCATGTCAATGTCAGCATCGGCGTCAGCGTGTACCCGCGCGACGGCAACGACGCGGAGCTGCTGCTGCGCGCCGCGGACGCCGCGATGTACCACGCCAAGTTCATCGGCCGCAACAACTACCAGTTCTACTCGGCCGACCTGAATGCGTCCGTGCACAAGCGCATCCGCCTCGAGGCCAGCCTGCGCGGGGCGATCGACCGCGAAGAGATGTATCTGCTTTACCAGCCGAAGGTCGACCTCCGGTCAGGCAGGATTGTGGGCGCCGAAGCACTGGTGCGATGGAAACACCCGGCGCAAGGCACGCTTCCGCCGGCCGAATTCATCCCCGTCGCCGAAGACACCGGACTCATCGTCCCGCTGGGCGACTGGGTCATGCGCCGCGCCTGCGCCGAGCTCAAGGCGCTGCATGACAGAGGCTTCAACGACTTCTCCATCGCCGTCAATCTCTCCAGCCGCCAGTTCAAGCAGCGCAAGTTCCTCGACTGCGTCGCCGAGCACGTCGGGACCGCCGGCATCAAGGCGGGTGCGCTGGAACTGGAACTCACCGAAAGCCAGCTGATGGACAACCCCGCGCACGCCGCCCAGCTCATGTCGCAGCTGAAAGAACTTGGCGTGCGCCTGTCCATCGACGATTTCGGCACCGGCTACTCCAGCCTCAGCTACCTGCAAAAATTTCCGGTCGATTCCATCAAGATCGACCGCTCCTTCGTGCGCGACCTCGATGAAGGCGCGGAAGACGCGATCATCACCAAGGCCGTCATTGCGCTCGGCCACAACCTGAACGTGAAGGTGATCGCGGAAGGCGTGGAGACGAAAGAGCAGCTTGCCTTCCTGCGCCATTACGGATGCGACCAGATACAGGGGCACTACTTCAGTGAACCAGTGGACGGCGAGACGATGCAGTGCCTGCTGGAAGAAAAGAGAGTGCTGGCGGTAATGCAGTAGAGGAAGTCATTCCTGCGAAGGCAGGAATCCAGTGTCGTTAGATGACGTCTGCAAGACACTGGATCCCGGCCTGCGCCGGGATGACGGGGAGAGTGGGGAGCGCGATTGAAGTCAGCCACCCGCAATCGAATGTCGCAAGACCGCCCTGATTGCCCGCGTGCGGGTAGAAACGGCACCACCTCCCAGTTCCCCTACCCCGTCATCCCGGCGAAGGCCGGGATCCAGCGGCGTTGTAGGCGCGAAGAAAGTCGATGACCGTGGTGGAGAACGCTCAGGGGGCCAGTGTCTGGAAGGTGTAGATGCCCGATCCTTCCTTGGTCGGCGCCCGGTATTCCCGGATCTCGACCCTGCGGAACGCGACGGGATGCATGAACCCCGGGCCGTCGTACACGAAGGTGTGGAACTCTCCGTTCTCGCCGCAGGCATCGACGCCGGCGGGCAGGTCGGCCAGGAAGGCTTCGTCAAACTCGCGCCCCGCGAACTCCGGCCCGAGATACTTCCCGTTCACGCACACCACCACGGCCTTGAAGCCGTGTGCCAGGAACTCGTCCACCAGCTTGCGCCGCGGTTCGTCCCATAGCGGCAGGCAGGGCGTGATGTCCGCCTTCGCGCACACCTTCTCTTCCCATTCGCGGTGCGGGACGAGATCGATGTCGCCGAAGACCGCATGGCGGATGCCTTGCGCCTGTGCGTCGCGCAGTTCCGCGATGAAGCGCTCTTCGTAATTGCCCCAGGACGTGTTGTAGAAGCGCAGCTCTGCGCCGAGCGCCTCGGCCTGCGTGCGGATCAGTTCCGGCGGGATGCCGTGGGAGCGCGAGCTGGCGCCGCTTTCATCCATGGCCGTGATCAGGCGGCAGATCCGCATGCCGGACTGGCGGGCGCGCCACATGGCGAGGCAGGAATCTTTGCCGCCGCTCCAGGAGACGAGGGCGGGAGTATTGTCGGAGGTGGTCATGGCGCGTGCGTGCTGTCCCGTGGAAGCGGGATTATCGCAGACGCGCGGGCCGGAATGGGGAGAAAAAAACCGCCGGGGCTGGAGAGGGCGCCCGGCGGCAAGCAGGGGCCGAAACGCTTATGCAGCCGCGCGCTGGACTTCTTCGTTCGCCGCCACGGTGGGGACCTTGCGGCGGGTGCGGGCGGGCAGGCGGCGCAGGGTGCGCAGCGCCGGGATGTCGTGCAGCACCACGTTGCGCAACTCCACGCTGATCAGGCCGGCGGCGGCGAAGGCGGACAGGGTGCGGCTGATGGTTTCCAGGGTGAGGCCGAGATAGTTGCCGATCTCTTCGCGGGTCATGCGCAGGTTGAACTGCTTGCCGGAATAACCCATCTCTTCGAAACGGCTAGACATGAAGGCGAGGAAACGGGCGACGCGCGCTTCCGCGCCGAGCGAACCGAGCGCACCGATCAGGGATTGCTCGCGCGCCAGTTCGCGGCCCATCACGCCGTAGATCGCGAGCTCGAGGTCGGGCTGGGATCGGCCGAGCGCGGTGAGAGTCTTGAACGGGACCAGGATGACTTCGCACGCGGTCAGCGCCACTGCTTCGGTCGTGTGGACGCCGCCGTGGATGCCGTCGACACCGAGCAGGTCGCCCTTCATCGGGAAGGCGACGACCTGTTCGTGGCCGGCGTCATCGATGATGACGGACTTGATGAAACCGGAATACACCACGTACAGCGTATCGAAGGACTGGCCGATGGTGTGGATGCGCTGGCCGGCCTTGTATTGCACGTGCTGGAACTGGGAGTCGCCATCCTTGACGAAGGCGGGAATGCCGAGCAGTTTGGCAAGCTCGGTCAGGCTGGACCAGAGCTTGACGTGACGTGAGGGAAGCGCGCCGCCGGCGATCGGGGCAACGGCGTTCGTCTGGGCATTGTTCGGGTTATACATATTGTCTTGCTCCTCGTGGGCTGAAGGTGATGAATCGCTGCATCAAATTCTCTGGGAACAATTATCAATAAGTACAAGCGTGAACAATATCGGACGGTGGATGAAAAACTGTGTAAGGCGAACGAAACAAATTTTCGGAATATTCCGATTGACGACTGGAAAGCCGCGTGTTTTTCGTCGTGGGAAGACGCGTGTTTCAGAGGGAAGTTTCGCCTTCTGCGCAGTGTCAGAAAATTCAGGAGGGGGATGCGGAAGGGGAGAAGAGGCAGTCAGCGGTGAACGCGGATCATTGCAACAAAGTGTAAGCCGCGATGCGTGGTTTTGCATCGCGGCTTTGATACTGCTTAAGCGCGTTACACGTGCTTACATGTTGCGGCGATACTGACCGCCCACTTCGAACAGCGCATTGCTGATCTGTCCCAGCGAGCACACGCGCACCGCATCCATCAGCACGGCGAACAGGTTCTCGTTGTTGATC
The DNA here is from genome assembly GCF_035654295.1 of Noviherbaspirillum sp. Taxonomy (GTDB): domain Bacteria; phylum Pseudomonadota; class Gammaproteobacteria; order Burkholderiales; family Burkholderiaceae_D; genus Noviherbaspirillum. Next base: position 7,554 of record NZ_DASRXF010000061.1, read on the forward strand.
ACCGCCTGCTGCAGCCGCTCCAGCATCGCCGGGCCCTGCGCCGCGTTGCGGGCCTGGAATTCGGCGAGGCGCTTGAGCTGCGACTGCTTTTCCTCCTCGGTCGAGCGCGCCAGTTCCAGCGTCTGCGGGATCGCCTCGCCCTTCGGATTGCGGAAGGTGTTGACGCCGATGATGGGCAGCGTGCCGTCGTGCTTGAGGTGCTCGTAGTACATCGACTCTTCCTGGATCTTGCCGCGCTGGTAGCCGGTCTCCATTGCGCCGAGCACGCCGCCGCGTTCCGCGATGCGCTCGAATTCCTGCAGCACCGCTTCCTCGACGAGGTCGGTCAGCTCCTCGACGATGAATGAACCCTGGTTCGGGTTTTCATTCTTCGCCAGGCCCCACTCGCGGTTGATGATGAGCTGGATGGCCAGCGCGCGGCGCACCGATTCATCGGTCGGCGTGGTGATCGCTTCATCGTAAGCGTTGGTGTGCAGCGAGTTGCAGTTGTCGTAGATCGCGATCAGCGCCTGCAGCGTGGTGCGGATATCGTTGAAGTCGATTTCCTGCGCGTGCAGCGAGCGGCCGGAGGTCTGGATGTGGTACTTCAGCTTCTGGCTGCGCTCGTTGGCGCCGTACTTGTCGCGCATCGCAACAGCCCAGATGCGCCGGGCGACGCGGCCGAGCACGGTGTATTCCGGGTCCATGCCGTTGGAGAAGAAGAACGACAGGTTGGGCGCGAAGTCATCGATGTGCATGCCGCGCGCGAGGTAGGCTTCGACGAAGGTGAAACCGTTCGACAGCGTGAAGGCGAGCTGCGAGATCGGGTTCGCGCCGGCTTCGGCGATGTGGTAGCCGGAGATCGATACCGAGTAGAAATTGCGCACGCGGTTGTGCACGAAATATTCCTGGATGTCGCCCATCACCTTCAGGCTGAACTCGGTCGAGAAGATGCAGGTGTTCTGGCCCTGGTCTTCCTTCAGGATATCGGCCTGCACCGTGCCGCGCACGTTTTCCAGCACCCATTCGCGGATCTTGGCGGCTTCGTCGTCGGTCGGCTCGCGCTTGTTGTCGGCGCGGAACTTGTCCATCTGCTGGTCGATCGCGGTGTTCATGAACATCGCGAGGATGCTCGGAGCCGGGCCGTTGATGGTCATGGAGACAGACGTGTTCGGTGCGCACAGGTCGAAGCCGTCGTACAGCACCTTCATGTCGTCCAGTGTGGCGATGGAGACGCCGGAGTTGCCGATCTTGCCGTAGATGTCGGGGCGCGGGGCCGGGTCGGCGCCGTACAGCGTCACCGAATCGAAGGCGGTGGACAGGCGCTTGGCGTCCATGCCTTCGGACACCAGCTTGAAGCGGCGGTTGGTGCGGAAGGCATCGCCTTCGCCGGCGAACATGCGGGTCGGGTCTTCGTTCTCGCGCTTGAAGGCGAACACGCCGGCGGTGAAGGGGAAGGAACCCGGGACGTTCTCGGAACGCAGCCAGCGCAGGATCTCGCCGTGGTCTTCGAACTTCGGCAACTGCACCTTGCGGATGGTGGTGCCGGAGAGGGTCTTTTGCGTGAGGCGGGTGCGGATTTCCTTGTCGCGGATCTTGACCACGTATTCATCGCCGGAATAGGCGGCCTTCATGTCGGGCCACATCGCCAGCAGTTTCTTCGAACCCGGGTCCATCGCATGGTCGCGCTCGGCGATCAGCTCGTCGAGGTCGGCGGTCTTGTTGCATGCCGCGGCCATGCGCTTGGCTTCCTGCAGCTGCTGGCGTTCACGGGCGAGCGTGACCTGCCTGGCCGTGTTGCGGTGATAGCCGCGCACGGTGTCGGCGATCTCGGCCAGGTAGCGGGTGCGCGCCGGCGGTACGATCGCATTCTTGCCGGAGGAGAAGCGGACGTTGACCGGGGCCAGCTTGCCGGACCGGGTCTTGAGGCCGAGTTCGGCCAGCTTGGGCAGCATGCCCTGGTAAAGGGCGGTGACGCCATCATCATTGAAGCGCGAGGCCTGCGTGCCGTACACCGGCATCTCGTCCGGCTTCTTCATGAACAGTTCGCGGTTGCGCTGGTATTGCTTGGCGACGTCGCGCAGCGCATCCTGCGCGCCCTTGCGGTCGAACTTGTTGATCGCGACGAAATCGGCGAAGTCCAGCATGTCGATCTTTTCGAGCTGGGAGGCCGCGCCGAACTCGGGCGTCATCACATACATCGACAGGTCCACGTGCGGCACGATGGCGGCGTCGCCCTGGCCGATGCCGGAGGTTTCGACGATGACGAGGTCGAAGCCGGCGACCTTGCAGGCGGCGATCACGTCGGGCAGCGCCTGCGAAATCTCGGAGCCGGCTTCGCGCGTGGCGAGCGAGCGCATGAAGACGCGCGACTGCCCGTTCCACGGATTGATCGCATTCATGCGGATGCGGTCGCCCAGCAGCGCGCCCCCGGACTTGCGGCGCGAGGGGTCGATGGAAACGACGGCGATGTTGAGCGCGTCGTCCTGGTCGAGGCGGATGCGGCGGATCAGTTCGTCGGTCAGCGAAGACTTGCCCGCGCCGCCGGTACCGGTGATGCCGAGCACCGGGGTCTTGATGGTGTCGGCGGCCTTGTGCAGCTCGGTCTTGAACTTCGGATCGGCCTTGCCGTTTTCGAGCGCGGTGATCAGCTGCGCGAGCGGACGCTGACGCTGCACCATCTCGCCCTGCGTCAGCGCATCGAGCGAGTTCGGCGCGTAGGAGGACAGGTCGACGTCGCACTGTTCGATCATCGACAGGATCATGCCCGCCAGGCCCAGGCGCTGGCCGTCTTCCGGGCTGAAGATGCGGGTGACGCCGTAGGCATGCAGGTCGGCGATTTCGGACGGCACGATCACCCCGCCGCCGCCGCCGAACACCTTGATGTGCGCGCCGCCGCGCTGCTTGAGCAGGTCGATCATGTACTTGAAGTACTCGACATGGCCGCCCTGGTAGCTGGAAACCGCGATGCCCTGCGCATCTTCCTGCAGCGCCGCGGTGACGATCTCGTCGACCGAGCGGTTGTGCCCGAGGTGGATGACTTCCGCGCCATTGGCCATCAGGATGCGGCGCATGATGTTGATCGAGGCGTCGTGGCCGTCGAACAGCGAGGCCGCGGTCACGAAACGGACCTTGTTGGCCGGCTTGTATTCGGTGATCTTCTTGGCTACGGAGAGGTCGGTCATTGGCTTGTCTCTTTAGAAATATTCAGCCGCCTTCGGGGGCGGCCTATGCTGGGGAATGACGTTTACGTTAACGTCAAATCTAGCACAACGTCAATCGGCTTGCCGTCGTTGGGATGACAGTGTTCTGGCGGTAATGATTCGGCTGCAGGTTCCTTCCCCCTTGCAGGGGGAAGGAGCTCTTCCTTTATAGGCGAAAAAGGCTTACGCAGCGTGCGGAATCCCGTGCAAGCTTGCCTCGAACTTCTCCAGCAGCGCCTTGCGTTCCTCCCGGTACTGCTGCACCGCCTTTTCCTTCACATGCCCGAAGCCGCGGATCTTGTCCGGCAAGGCGGCGATCTGCACGGCCAGCGCGAGGTTGTCCTGGTTGAGCCTGTCGAGCAGGGAAAGCACGGTCGCCCGGTACTCCTCGACCAGCGCGCGTTCCATCCGGCGCTCGGCGCTGTAGCCGAACACGTCGAGCTTCGTGCCGCGCAGTTTCTTCAGTTTGGCGAGCACGCCGAACGCTTTCCACATCCACGATCCGTATTCCGCCTTGACCAGACGACCCTTGGCATCCTTCTTCGCCAGCAGCGGCGGGGCAAGGTTGAATTTGACCGTGAAGTCGCCTTCGAACTGTTGCCTGAGCTTTTCGACGAAGTGGCCGTCGGTGTACAGGCGCGCCACTTCATACTCATCCTTGTAGGCCATGAGCTTGAAGTAAGCAGTTGCTACGGCGCGGGAGAGCGCCTCGCCGCTGCCCAGCTTGCTTTCGGCGGCACGCACGGTGTTGACCAGTGCTTCGTAGCGGCTGGCGTAGGCGGCGTCCTGATACTCGGTGAGGAAGGCGATGCGGCGCTTGACGAGGGCGTTCAGGGTTTGCGGCATCTGCAGCAGCACCGGCTGGCCGGGGACGGCGATGCGTTCGACGCGGGCAAGGTCGACCGCGGCGCGGCGGCCCCAGAGGAAGCTCTTCTTGTTCGCATCCACGGCCACACCGTTCAGCTCGATGGCGCGCAGCAGGGCGGCTTCGGAAACCGGGATCGCGCCTTTCTGGTAAGCAAAGCCGAGCATGAACAGGTTGGTGGCGATCGAGTCGCCCATCAGCGCGGTGGCGAGGCGGGTGGCGTCGATGTAATCGGCGCGGTCGGCCACCGATTCATTGATCAGCGCCTGCACTTCCTGCAGCGGGAACTGCCAGTCCGGCTTCTTGGTGAAGTGGCCGGTCGGCTGCTGGTGGGTGTTCACCACGGCGCGAGTGCGGCCAGGGCGCATCTTGGAAATCGCATCCTGTGCGCCGGCGGTGAGCATGTCGCAGCCCAGCACGAGGTCGGCCTCGCCAGTGGCGATGCGCTGCGCGCGGATCGCGTCCGGCGCCTTCGAGATGCGGATGTGCGAGGTGACCGAGCCGTTCTTTTGCGACATGCCGGTCATGTCGAGCACCGATACGCCCTTGCCTTCGAGGTGGGCAGCCATGCCGATCAGGGCGCCGATGGTGATGACGCCGGTGCCGCCGATGCCGTTGAGCAGGATGTTGTAGGGCGCGTCGCAGCCGGGGATGAGCGGTTCCGGCAGCGGGCCGAAGTCGTCGTCCTTGGCCACGCCGGTCTTCGACTTCTTCAGCGTGCCGCCTTCGACGGTAACGAAGCTCGGGCAGAAACCCTTCACACAGGAATAATCCTTGTTGCAGGATGACTGGTCGATGGCGCGCTTGCGGCCGAACTCGGTTTCCAGCGGCATGATCGAGGTGCAGTTCGATTGCACGCCGCAGTCGCCGCAGCCTTCGCAGACGGCGTCGTTGATGAACAGGCGCTTGTTCGGGTCGGGGAATTCGCCCTTCTTGCGGCGGCGGCGCTTCTCGGCGGCGCAGGTCTGGTCGTAGATCAGGACGGTCACGCCGGCGATATCGCGCAGTTCGCGTTGCACCGCGTCCATGTCCTTGCGGTCGTGCAGGGTGACGATGGCGGGCAGCGAAGAGCGGTCTTCATAGCGGCTCAGGTCTTCCGTCACCAGCGCGATGCGCTTCACGCCTTCGGCCACCATCTGCTGGGCGATCATCGGCACCGAAGTGATGCCGTCCACCGGCTGGCCGCCGGTCATGGCGACCGCGTCGTTGTAGAGGATCTTGTAGGTGATGTTGACGTTGGCCGCCACCGCCGCCCGGATCGCGAGATAGCCGGAATGGAAATAGGTGCCGTCGCCGAGGTTCTGGAAGACATGCGGCAGTTTGGAGAAGGCGGCCTGGCCGATCCACGGCGCGCCTTCGCCGCCCATGTGCGTGGTCAGCTTGTTGTGTTCCGGATAGATGGCGGTGGCCATCACATGGCAGCCGATGCCGGCCAGCGCCAGGCTGCCGTCCGGCACCTTGGTCGAGGTGTTGTGCGGGCAGCCGGAGCAGTAATAGGCCGGGCGCGGCGGGGTGTTCACCGCTTTCGACAGCACCTTGTCCTTCGCTTCGAGGAAGGCCAGTCGCGCCTTGATCAGGTCGCTGGTATGGAAGCGGGCGATGCGCTGTGAAATCACACGGGCGATCTGCGCGATCGAGAAATCCGCCTTCGACGACAGCAGCCATTCCCCGCGCGGATGCACCCATTCGCCTTTTTCGTCGAACTTGCCGATCACGCGCGGGCGCACGTCGTCGCGCCAGTTGTAGAGCTGTTCCTTGAGCTGGTATTCGACGATCTGGCGCTTTTCCTCGACCACCAGGATTTCATCGAGGCCCTGCGCAAACTCGCGCACGCCGTCCGGCTCCAGCGGCCAGGGCATGGACACCTTGTACACCCGGATGCCGATGTCGGCGGCCATCTTTTCATCGATGCCGAGTTCTTCCATGGCTTCCAGCACATCGAGATAGGATTTGCCGGAAGCAATGATGCCCAGGCGGGCATTCGGGCTGTCGATGGTGGTGTGGTTGAGCTTGTTGGCGCGGGCGTAGGCCAGGGCGGCGTAGATCTTGTAATCCTGCATCAGCGCTTCCTGCTTGCGCGCCTGGATGCCCAGCGTGTCGGTCGAGAGGCGGGTGTTGAGGCCTCCCTCCGGCATGATGAAGTCGGTCGGATACTGGATCTGCAGGCGGAACGGGTCGGCATCCACCGAGGCGGTCGATTCCACGGTATCGGCCAGCGCCTTGAAGCCGACCGCGCAGCCGGAGTAGCGCGACATCGCCCAGGCGTGCAGGCCGAGGTCGAGGTATTCCTGCACATTGCAGGGATACAGCACCGGGATCATGCAGGCGGCGAAGATGTGGTCGGACTGGTGCGGCAGCGTCGAGGAATAGGCGCCGTGGTCGTCGCCGGCCACCAGCAGTACGCCGCCGTACTTCGAGGTGCCGGCATGGTTCATGTGCTTGAAGACGTCGCCGCAACGGTCCACGCCGGGACCCTTGCCGTACCACATCGCGAACACGCCGTCGTATTTCGCCGGGCCGATCAGGTCCACGGTCTGCGTGCCCCAGACGGCCGTGGCCGCCAGGTCTTCGTTCACGCCGGGGACGAACTTGATGTGGTTTTCTTCCAGGAGCTTTTGCGCCTTCCACAGGTTTTCATCGAGGCCGCCGAGCGGCGAGCCGCGGTAGCCGGAGATGAAGCCGGCGGTATGCAATCCTTCCGCCAGGTCGCGCTGGCGCTGCATCATCGGCAGGCGCACGAGGGCCTGGATGCCGGAAATGAAGATCTTGCCGCTGGTGGAAGTGTATTTGTCGTCGAGTTTGACGGGGGCGAGGGCAGGCTTGCCGGCTTGCGCGGCGGGCTGCCCAGCAGTGGCCACTGCTGTATCGGGCATATTGTCGTCTCCAAAAGTTTATTTCAGATAGCAGCTGGCAGGAGTCGCCGGGTAAGGCGGGGTAATGCCAGGATGCAAGACCGGGGTAACGGTCGTGAGCGATTTTGCATGCAAATGCGCTACGAAGGGAAGTGTAGGGCGATGCACCGCCCGGCGCAAATAGGGAATGCGGATAGGGGTATAAGGAAAAACGATGGCCGTTTAGCGATGCAGCACGCTGGCGCCCAGCCAGCGTCCGCTCAGGCAGAGTTCGGCGGTGACGTCGAGGACGAGGCGGGAGACCGCCGCCGCGGCATTGGTCAGGGGGATGTTGCGGGAGGCGCACAGCACTACGGTGCGCGAAATGGTGTGGCCGCTGATCGTGTGGGCGACGAATTCGCCGCGCTCGATTTCAGAAAGGACCGGCGCCACCGGCAGGATCGTCGCGCCGATGTCCGCCTGCAGCGCAGATTTCAGAATGGCAACCGAATTGATATCGATCACCTGCTCGATCGAAAGCCCCGCCTCCTGCACCACGCGTTCGATGCGCGGCCGTACGCCGTGCTGCAGTCCCGGCAGGATCAGCGGCGCGTGCACCGCCTTGGCCAGCGGGATGCTCTTGCGCCCCACCGCGAAGCGCGAATCGGCGCGGGTGATGAACATCAGCTCTTCTTCCACCAGCGGCGTCACCGAAAACGCGCCGAGCTGGCCATCGTCGAACAGCACCGCGAGGTTGATGCGGCCGGACTTGAGCTGCTCCATCAGGTTGCCGGAGAGTTCCTCGGTAAGCTGCAGCGAGATTTCCGGATAATGCTCGCGCACGGCGGTGAGCAGCGGCAGGGCCAGCGCGCTCGACACGCTCTGCGGCACGCCGAGGGCCACCGTGCCCGAGGGCCGGCCGGTGGATTGGGCCACCGCCCATTTCGCATCCTCGACCTGCTTGAGGATGGCTTGCGCGTGCTCGTAGAAGGTCTTGCCGGCATCGGTCGACATCACGCCCTGCGCCGAGCGGTGCAGCAACTGCGCGCCCAGTTCTTCTTCCAGTTGCCGCACCTGCTGCGTCAGCGCCGGCTGTGCGATATGCAGCACGCGGGCCGCGCGCGAGAGCGAGCCGTGGTCGACGATGGCGACGAAGTAGCGGAGTTGGCGCAGTTCCATATGCCGATTCTAGCCGACCGGCCTGATGGCCTTGTGCTGGATCGAGGACGACAGGATGAGCGAAGTGGACGTCACCCCGCAGCGGGTGAGCTCGACGATCACCTTTTCCAGCTCGGTGACCGAAGACGCCACCACTTTGACGATGCTGCAGTCATCGCCGGTGATCGAATGGCATTCCACGATCTGCGGCACCTGCGCGGCGACCACCTCGACCGGGGTCTCATGGGTGCGCTTGGAGACACGGATGAAGGCCGTGATGCCGTAACCCAGCGCACCCGGATCCACTTTCGCGTGGTAGCCGGTGATCACGCCCGCCTGCTCCATCCGACGCACCCGTTCGGCGACGGCCGGCTGGCTCATATGAATACGGCGCCCGATTTCGGCCAGCGTGGTACGGGCATCCGCCTGCAGGATTTCCAGGATGCGCGCATCCATCACGTCGAATTCGATTTTCATGGTAAACCCCTTGGATTTCGTTTAAAGCCAAACTTTTCTGCTTCTTTTGCCTTGCATTATCCATTCAAAACGCATTTTTGGGCGCATACACTAATTCGTACAAAAAACCTGTCCTGACGGAGAAAACAATGAGCTGGGAAACCTACCTGATCTTCCTTGTCACCACCGCTGTCGTCTGCCTGACGCCCGGACCCGCCGCGCTGCTGGTTGTGGCCCAGGGCATCTCGAACGGTTTCCGCCGTTCCTGGTGGGCGATTGCCGGCATCGCGCTGGCCAACTCCATTTATTTTGCACTGTCGGCAACCGGCGTGGCCGCGCTGATCGTCGCCAGCAGCACGCTGTTCTCGATCATCAAGTGGGTGGGCGTGGCCTACCTGTTCTATCTCGGCATCTCGGCCATGCGCAGCAAGGCCAGCGCGCTCACGGTCACGAGTGACCCCGGCGAGGCCGTCAGCGGCCTGCGCGCGTTCTGGCAGGCGGTGGTGGTGGAGCTGTCGAACCCGAAGGCGCTGCTCTATTTCGTCGCGCTGCTGCCCCAGTTCATCGACCCGGCCAAGCCGGTGGGCACACAGATGCTGGTGTTCGGTATCACCACGGTGGCGCTCGATGCCGCGGCCTACAGCATTTACGCCTGGCTGGGCAGCAAGACGCAGCGGTTTACGGCCAATGAGCGCTTCGTGAAGGCCAGCAACCGCACGGCGGGCGGCTTGCTGATGTTTGCCGGCGCCATGATGGCGACGGTCAAGCGGGCAATCTGAACAAGAATCAGAAGAATTCGACGGTGTCGTTCGACACCTCGGAGTGCAGCTCGCCGCTCTGGACGAGCTCGTCGTAGTAGCAGACGCGGTTGCGGCCGTTGGCCTTGGCGTAGTACAGCGCCTGGTCGGCATGGCCGAGGATCACTACCGGCGATTCGGTGGAGATGCTGGCAAAGCCCAGGCTGACGGTGACCCTGCCGACCTGCGGAAACTCATGCTTTTCCACGTTGGCACGGAAGCGTTCGAAGATCTTGCGGGCGTCCTCCAGCGTCGTGGAGCGCAGCAGCACGACGAATTCCTCGCCGCCGAAGCGGAACACGCGGTCTTGCGCGCGGAACGAGGAACGCAGCAGGTTGGCGACCAGGATCAGCACTTCGTCGCCGTACAGGTGGCCGAACTGGTCATTGACCTTCTTGAAGTGGTCGATGTCGACCACGGCCAGCCAGTGGCCGACGCCGCTGTGCGCATGCCGGCGCTCGACATGGTCCTGCGGCGAACCTTCCGGCGCCGCGGTGGACAGCAGGCGGGAAAACTTTTCGTCGAAGGTCTTGCGGTTGAGCAGGCCGGTGAGGGAGTCGCGTTCGCTGTAGTCGAGGATATTCTGGTAGTTGCGGTAGACGCTCAGGATCCCTTCCATCATGTGCAGCGTATTGCTGTCGTACGGCGTGGGATTGGTGACTTCCAGGCAGCTGCTGACCTTGTCGTTCAGCCATACCGGCAGCCAGAGGACGCGGTCGCCCGCTGCGGTTATTTCCTCGGTGCAAGATTTTCGCTGCTTGATGCTGTCGACCAGGGCCGGGTACTTGCTCAGCGGTTCACCGCAAGTCTCGGCCGTCAGGTTTTCCTCGACCGATACCACTTCCCCATCCTTGATCCACACCCGCGGGCGGACAAACAGCTCGTCGCGGAAACGGAACAGCTCATGCACGCGGACCTGGGTTGCGCCGACCAGTTCATGCAGGGCGGTCACCACCGAGCTGTCGAGCAGCGTGTGGTCGCGCTGGCAGGTAATGTCCACCAGGTGCTTGAGCAATGCTTCCATCATCAGAATCCTGGTCGGCTCCCGGCGGCGATACAGGCCAAGCGTAACCAGCGGTGTGTGCGTAGTGGTGTCGGCATGAAAGCGGGCGTGTTGGTATCTCTTTGCGTGTGAACGTGGGTGTTCGCGTCGAATCCGTTGCTGCGCTGCACACCGAGCGCGGCCGGATTGTTACCCTGTTTTAATTATTCTTTGCAGCGTCGCAGCTATTCTATCCCGAATTGCTTGCCGAATTGAAGGATGTCGCATTTATGTCATGGAAACCTAGCGCTCCAGCACGTAACGCCCGGGCGCCGGCCCAAGCGGCGGATAGCCCTTCTTGATGGCGCCCGTCGGCGGCGGCGCCGTCATGCCGCTGTTGTGCTCCGCCAGCCAGCCTTCCCATGCCGGCCACCATGAGCCCTCGCCGGATGGATTGGTGACGAACCAGTTTTCGGGATCCATGTAGTTGCTGCCGGAGGGCCGGTGTGACATGCGGTAATGGCGCCCCTTGTGGCCGGGTTCGCTGACGATGCCGGCGTTATGCCCGCCGTTCGTCAGAAGGAAGGTGACGTCGGGGTCGGCGATCAGGTTGATCTTGTAGACCGATTTCCACGGCGCCACATGGTCGGTCTCGGTCGCCACGGCAAAGATCGGCGTACGGATGTCGCCCAGAGAGATCGGCCTGCCGTTGAGCTTGTAGCGGCCGGCGAACAGGTCGTTTTTCAGGAACAGCCGGTGCAGGTATTCGCTGTGCATCCGGTAGGGCATGCGGGTGGCGTCGGTGTTCCATGCCATCAGGTCGGTGTAGGCCTGGCGCCCGCCGAGCAGGTATTCCTGCAGGATCAGAGACCAGATCAGGTCATGCGGGCGCAGCAGCTGGAAGGCGCCGGCCATCTGCCGGTTGTCGAGGTAGCCCTGGTCCCACATGATGTCTTCCAGGTAGTTCAGCTGGCTGTCGTCGATGAACAGCGTCAGCTCGCCGGCCTCGGTGAAGTCGGTCTGCGCGGCCAGCAGCGTCATTGAGTTGAGCCTGTCGTCCTCGATCTGGGCGAGATAGGCGGCCGCCATCGACAGCAGTGTGCCGCCCAGGCAGTAGCCGACGGTGTTGATCTTGCGCTCGGGCACGATCGCGCGCACTGCATCGAGCGCCTGCAGTATGCCCAGGCGCAGATACGCTTCCATGTCCAGATCGCGGTCCTGTTCGGTCGGGTTGTGCCAGGAGATCATGAATACCGTGTGGCCTCGCCCGACGAGGTATTTCACCAGCGAATTGTGGGGCGAAAGGTCAAGGATGTAGTACTTCATGATCCACGCGGGCACGATCAGGATGGGCTCGGCATGGACTTGTCCGGTGGCCGGCGCATACTGGATCAGTTCAATCAGGCGGTTGCGGTAGACCACTTCACCCGGCGTGACCGCGACCTGCACCCCGGGCTGGAAATCCTCCGTGCCCAGCGGCGGCTTGCCGGCGATGCTGCGTTCCCAGTCCTCGATGAAGTTCATCGCGCCGCGCAAGAGGTTCATGCCGTTTTCGCGGGCGGTCGCGTCGAGCACTTCTGGGTTGGTGGCGATGTAATTTACCGGCGACATGGTGTCGAGCATTTGCCGGGCAACGAAGGAGACTACCGCCTCGTGGTGCGGCGAGACGCCGCCGATGCCGGTCGTGAGGTTGTGGAGCCACTGCTGGTTGAGCAGGAAGGCCTGGTGGATCAGGTTGAACGGCCATTGCTGCCAGGTATGGCTGCGGAAGCGGCGGTCCTGTGGCAGCGGCGTGATGCAGGGTTCGACATGCCGGTCGGTATAGGCACGCGCCGCGTAAATGCTGAAGCGAGCCGACTTGCGCACCGCCTTTTCCGCCAGCCGCTGCCATTTTCCGGGAGACTGGGCCAGATGCAGCCCCCAGTCCATCCAGGCCAGCGCAAGGCTGGCGGGCGAAATGCTGCCGGTGACACGCCCCATTGCCGCATGGATCAGCCGGTCGATCGTGGCCGGCGGCTCCACGTCGGTCACGGTCCAGGACGGCTGAGGCAGCCGGTCCGGCTTGCCGGTTAGCGGTTCGAGTGTCGATCTGGGCCTGTCCATCGCAACCTCCCTGGTGTGAGCTTCCATAGTAGGAACCGCCTCACGGCAAACCTTTGACATGCATCAAGCGTGCCCGGATGCGGGGCTCGGCCGCAACGGAAAGATGCGCCCATGCAAGCCGCTTGCGTTTTTTCGACAGAGTCCTTTCCGGCAGAAACCGTGTTCGCGTTCCGGTGTCTGACCGAGGACGCTTTTGCGCGGGACCATCAATGACGCCTCTGTTCCAAGAGTCAAGCCAGGCCGAACACCTGTACCGGCAAATCCTCGACAATGCACTCGATGCCTTTATCGCGATCGACCGCAACAGCATCATCCTCGAATGGAGCCGGCATGCGGAGGATACTTTCGGCTGGACACGCGCCGAAGCAATCGGACAATCTCTGACCGACACCATCATTCCACAGCGCTACCGCCTGGCGCATGTGACCGGGATGCGCCGGTACCTGAACACGGGCGCCGGGAAGCTGATCAACAGACGCGTCGAAATGCCCGCGCGCTGCAAGAATGGCGCAGAGATCCCGGTGGAGCTGACGGTCACCCGGCTGTCAGTCGGCGACAGGACCCTCTTCTTTGCCGCTGTGCGTGACATCTCTCAGCGCAAGGCGCTCGAGGAGGCGCTGCACCACCAGGCAAGCATCACGGCATCCATCCTCAACAGCATGGCAGGGGCGGTCGTCGTGGCCGACCTCTCCGAGCGCCTGACCCTGGTCAATCCGGCAGGCCGCCGCCTGCTCAACCTGGAGGCGATGGAGACCGGGGGCGAGCCGTCCATCCGCTCCTTCAGCCTGTGGAGGCCGGACGGGACGGGGCCGTATCCGCTGGACGAACGCCCCACGGTGCGGGCGCTGCGCGGCGAGCACGTGGACGGACTGATCGCATTGGTGCGTCACGAGAATCTGCGGGAGGGCACCTGGGTCAGCGTCAATGCGCGGCCGCTGACCAACAGCCATGGCGTGCGGGTCGGCGCGGTGGCAGTCTTCCACGACATCAGCGAGCTGCGCCGGCGGGAAGAGACGCTTGCCGCACAGGCCAGCCTGCTGCAGGAGCAGGCTGGCCTGCTCGACCTGGCGCGCGACGCGATCTTCGCGCGCACGACCGAGGACATCGTCACCTACTGGAACCGCAGCGCCGAACGGATATACGGTTACGCGCGCGGCGAAGCCATCGGACAGCACAGCCACACGTTGCTCAAAACGCGCTTTCCCGTTCCGCTCGACGAGATCGTCGCCACCGTGCGGGAGCATCATTACTGGGAGGGCGAACTGATCCAGTTTACGCGCGACGGGCGTGAAATCATCGTGTTCAGCAAGTGGGCGCTGGAACTGCAGGAAGGCCGGCCGGCGCGCTACCTGGAGACCAATACCGACATCACGCAGCAGGTGCAGACCGCGCGCGCGCTGAAACAGACGCAGGAAGATTTCCGCCTGCTGGTGGAGGCGTCGACGGACTACGCGATCATGATGCTCGATCCGCAGGGTGTGATCATGAGCTGGAACTCCGGCGCCGAACGCATTCTCGAGCTGCGCGCGGACGAGGCGATCGGAAAGCCGGTGTCCGGCATCTTTACCGCCGAGGACCGGGATTTCGGCGAACCCGTGCGGGAACTGGAGGAGGCACGGACCATCGGACGATCGGAAGATGACCGCTGGCACCTTCGCGCGGACGGCACGCGCTTCTGGGCGACCGGCGTGGTGACGCCGCTGTGGAACGCAGACGGCACCCTGCGCGGCTTCGTAAAAATCATGCGCGACCAGACCGCGCGCCGGCTCGCCGAGGAACAGACGCGCTTCCTCGCCAACCACGACGGCCTGACCGGCCTGCCCAACCGCGTCTACTTCAGCAACGAGCTGCACCAGGCCATTGCGCTCTCCCACCGCAACAACACGCCGATGGCGCTGATGCTGCTCGACCTCGACCGCTTCAAGCACGTCAACGATACCTTCGGCCACGACATCGGCGACCTGCTGCTCAAGGAAGTCGCGCTGCGCATCCTCTCCTCGATCCGGGAAACCGACTTTGTTGCGCGGCTGGGCGGCGACGAATTCGTGATCATCCAGACCGATGTGATGCAACCTGTGGCCGCCGAAACCCTTGCGAGAAAGCTGGTGCTGGAACTGGGACGGCCCTACCGGCTCGATTCGAACGAAATCGTCAGCGGCACGAGCATCGGCGTGTGCACCTACCCCAAGGACGGCGCCAACCCGGTCGAGCTGCTCAAACGCGCCGACCTCGCCCTGTACCGTGCGAAGAATTCCGGCCGCCACAACTACCAGTTTTACACCTCCGAGCTCTACAACGAGCAGACGTGGAAGCGCGACCGCGAGACCGCGCTGCGCAGCGCGCTGCAGAACCACCAGTTCGAGCTGTATTACCAGCCGCAGGTCGACCTGGGCAGCTGGCAGATTTCGAGCGTGGAGGCCTTGCTGCGCTGGAATGCGGCGGAAATGGAAACCGTGCTGCCCGGCGAATTTCTCGACATCGTCGAGCAGAACGGCCTGATCGTGGAGATCGGCGAATGGGCGCTGCGCGAGGCCGCGCACCAGGTGCGGCGCTGGCAGGCGCAGGGCATGGACGAGCTGCGCCTGTCGGTGAACTGCTCGGCACGGCAGTTCAATGATCCGAAGTTCGTCGCCGTCATTCCGCACATCCTGCGCGATGCCGGCATCAGTCCCGACAGCCTGGAGCTGGAAGTGCCCGAGTCGATGCTGGCGCGCCATCCGGAGATCAAGGCCCAGTTGTCGGAACTGCGCGCGCAGGGCATCCGGCTGACCATCGACAATTTCGGCACCGGCGCCACCGCCCTGATCGACCTCAAGGAATTCGAGGTTGACGTGCTCAAGATCGACAAGGCGTTCGTGCAGCACCTGCCGCACCGGCGCGAGGATTCGGCCATCACCTCCGCCATCATCAGCCTGGCCCACAACCTCGGGGTGCGGGTGGTGGCCGGCGGGGTTGAGACCGCGGAGCAGCTCGCCTACCTGAAAGCGCGCGACTGCACCAGCGCGCAAGGCTTTATCTTCAGCCCGCCGGTCAGTGCCGAGAAGTTCGAGGAGCTGATGCTCAGCGGCGTCTGGTCGCGCATCAACCGCATGCCGCAGGTGAGCGAAGCCGAGGCGTTCAACCGCTTACATTAGTTTCCGCGATCGCATCCGTCATGAGGGCGGCAAATTCTCCCGCCGGCACCGGCTTGCTCACAAGATAACCTTGCGCCTGGTCGCAACCGTGCGCCCGCAGGAAATCGAGCTGCTGCTGCGATTCCACGCCTTCCGCAATCACGGTCAGCTGCATGGCATGGCCGAGCTGGATGATGGCCTTCACGATCGCCGCACCCTCGGCTGCGCCCGTCACATCGCGCACGAAGGATTGATCGATCTTGAGCTTGTCCACGGCGAGGCGCTTCAGGTAGGCCAGGCTGGAATAGCCGGTGCCGAAGTCGTCGATGGAGAGCTGCACGCCGATCTTCTTCAGCCGGTGCAGGGTTTCCATCACGGTGGCGGTATCGTGCAGCAGCAGGGACTCGGTCAATTCGAGTTCCAGCAGTTCGGGACGCAGGCCGGATCGCCGCAGTGCCTGCGTGACGGTGTCCAGGATATCGCCGCGCTTGAACTGCTGCGCCGACAGGTTCATCGCCACCGGCAGCGCTGGCATGCCGGCCCCCTGCCAAGCGGCGGCCTGGCGGCAGGCTTCGAACAATACCCATTCCCCCATCGGCACGATCAGACCGCTTTCCTCGGCCAGCGGGATGAACCGGCCGGGCGGCACCAGCCCCTGGTCCCCGCGCTGCCAGCGTATCAGCGCTTCCATGCCGACAATGGCGCCGGAGGCGATATCGATCTGCGGCTGGTAATGCAGGATGAACTCGTTGTTCTTCACCGCCTTGCGCAGGCTGCCGTGCAACTCCATGCGGGCCAGCGCGTCCACGTTCATCGATGCGGCGAAGAAGTGGTAGGTGTCGCGGCCATTGTCCTTCGCATGGTGGACGGCGGTGTCGGCATTCTTGAGCAAGGTGTCGAAGTCGCGGCCGTCGTTCGGGTACAGGCTGATGCCGATGCTGCCGCTGATGTTGACGGTATGCGCGTCGATCTCGAAGGGCTCGGCGATGGCATCGAGGATGGATTGCGCCATGCGGCTGGCGCCGCTCGAATCGCTGATGCCGTTCTGCAGGATGACGAACTCGTCGCCGCTCTGGCGG
Source organism: Noviherbaspirillum sp. (assembly GCF_035654295.1). Lineage (GTDB taxonomy): Bacteria > Pseudomonadota > Gammaproteobacteria > Burkholderiales > Burkholderiaceae_D > Noviherbaspirillum. The sequence continues at coordinate 24,120 of NZ_DASRXF010000061.1, forward strand.
CTGACGGTATCGCTGTCACGCAGGCAGCGCTGCAGGCGCTCCACGACCGCCAGCAGCAAGCGGTCGCCGATCTCGTGGCCGAGGCCGTCATTGACCTGCTTGAAATTGTCGAGGTCCAGCATGAGGAGCGCGACACCATCGTGCTCCTTGCCGGCGAGGGCCGCGGCGCGGTCGAAACGGTCGCGCAGCAGAACGCGGTTGGGCAGGTGGGTGAGCGGATCGTGATGCGCAAGGAAAGCCAGCTTTTCCTCTGCCACCGCACGCTGCGAACGCGTGCGCAGCGTCTCGATGCCGAACGCGAGATCGGTCGCCAGTTCATAGAGCAGGCGCACCTCGTCCTGGCCGAACGAGTCTGCGTCCGTGGAGTAGATCGACAGTGCGCCGAAGGCGCGCTCTGCGCTGACGAGCGGCAGGGCGATGCAGGACAGGTAACCGCGTGCCTTCGCCGCCTCGCGCCAGGGGCCGGTCGACGGATGGTTCATGAAGTCCTGCACGATCTGCACGCGCGATTCCCGGATCGCGGTGCCGGTCGGGCCGCGGCCGTGCTCGCGTTCGCCGTCCCAGGACAGATGGATGTGCTCCAGGTAACCGTCGACGAAGCCCGACTGGCTCACCGGACGCACGGATTTCACTTCATCGTCCTCGGCATAGCCGACCCACGCCATGCGGTAGCCGCCGCGGAACACCAGCAGGCGGCAGATCTCGTCGAGCAGGCTTTGCTCGCGTTCCGCATGCACCAGCGCCATGTTGCAATCGCTTAGCATGCGCAATGCACGGTTCAGTTTCTTCTGGTTCTGCTCGGCACGCTTGCGTTCGGTGATGTCGCGGACAAACACGAGCGTGCCATCCTCGTCCTCGAAGCGGAACGGGACGGCCGATACCTCGACGTCGATCACGCTGCCGTCCAGGCGAATGAATTTTTCGTCGCGCGGCAAGGTGAGCCGGCCTTCCACGAGGGCCTCGCGCATGCGCTGGTCGACCAGCGCACGGTAGTCAGGATGGATGCGTTCGATGAAAGACGTGCCCAGCAACTGCTCTCCGGAGGCCGCGCCAAAGAGCTTCAGGGCGGCGCTGTTCAGATAGGCAAAACGTCCCTTTGCCTGCACGATGATGGCATCCGGCGCGCCGTCGACCAGCTTGCGCAGGCGATGCTCGCTGTCCTTGAGCGCCTGCTCGTAGCGGTAGCGGTCGTTCACCAGCAGGTTGAAGCTGTTGATCAGGTGCCCGACTTCATCCTTGCGCTCGACAGGCAGCGCGGTCAGCGGCGCCTGGCCGCCGACCATCGCGCGCATCGCCCTGCCGGCCTTGTCCAGCGGCGCCAGCATGCGCCGCGCGAGCCACTGGATGGCGAAGACCGCGATCAGCGTCATCAGCGCCGCCGCCACGTACAGGGAGTTGCGCATGGCCGTGACCGGACCGAATGCGATGTCGACGGGCAGTGCCGACATCACGACCCAGCCCGCCATGGCGACGCGCTTGCCGGAGTAAAGCTTCTCGACCGCGGCTGAATCCCGGCTGATGCCGGAACCTTCGAAGCCGTCGGTGAACCGGTCCAGCATGATGTTCCTGCCGCGCTCGGGGATGGGCTGCATCGCGCGCCTGCCGTCGGTGGCGGCGATGAACATTCTTTCCGCCGGCGAGAAAATGAAGATCTGGCCCTTGCCGGCCGTTTCCTGCTGCGCCTCGATGCCGAGGAAGCCTGGGGCGTTGAGGTCGATGATGCCGGTCAGGACCGCGCGCAGGCTCCCGTCAGGTGCATGCACGGGCACGGCGATCGTCAGCACCGGCCGCTTCAGTGCCCGGCCGACGATGGGCTTGTCGATGTACGGCCTGCCGGTTTCGACCACTTTGCGGAAATAGTCGCGGTCGCCGAAATAGGTGCCGCGGCGGCCGGGAGCCGACGGATAATCCGCGATCGTCCTGCCGTCCATGCCGATCACCGCGATGCCGGCGCTGAACATGAGGTGCAGGGCGGGAAAGCGCTCCAGGAACGGGTCGAGCGCCGCGGCATCCATGCCGGCCGGTATGGACGCCGCCACCTTTACGAGGCTGCCGATGCGCTCTTCCAGCTTGGCGTCGATCTGTGCGGCGATATGCCGTGTCGCTGCGAACTGCTGGTCCGAGAGCACCTTCTCGAACTGCGTTTCGAGCACTGTCGCGGACAACGTCGCCATCACCCAGAGAAAGGCGGCGAACAGGCCGACCGTCAGCGCGATCAGCTTGAGCTTGAGGGAGGGCGGACGATCCCTGCCGGCCAGGGAGGGCAGAAGCCTGGAGATTTTGTGCGTGCGCATGTGTTGAACCGGACGAATCAATCGCCCGGGTACCGCTGCAAGAGGATAACCCTAAGTATACTGGGGTTTCTTGTTAGAAATATTTGTTCCAGGTCAAGTCGGCCGGTTCAAATCTCGACCTGGGTACCCAATTCGATCACACGGTTGGGCGGCACACGGTAGTAGTCGGCGGCATCGCGGGCATTGCGCGACATGGCCGCGAACAGCGATTCGCGCCACAGGGCCATCTCGCTGCCCACGCGCGGAATGACGTTCTGGCGGGCGATGAAGTAGGACGTGCTCATGGTCTCGAGCTCCAGGCCGAACCGGGCACACAGGGCCAGGGCCGCAGGAATATCGCGCTCGTCCTTGAATCCGTAGTGGATGTTGACCTGGTAGCACTGGTGTCCGAGCGGGGTGACCTGCACGCGTTCGACTTCCGGCACGGTAGGGATGTCGGCGTTGTAGACGGTGAGGAATACCGTGCGCTCGTGCAGCACCTTGTTGTGCAGCAGGTTGTGCAGCATCGCGTGCGGCACCCCGTCGCCTTCGGCCCGGAAGAACACCGCCGTGCCTTCGACGCGGGCCGGCGGAACGATGAACAGCGATTGCAGGAAGTCTTCCAGCGGCACCAGGTGGCGGCGCAGGTTCTCGTAGACCAGGTGGCGGCCGTCGCGCCAGGTCAGCATGACCATCATCAGGAAGGCCGCGAGCACCAGCGGGAACCAGCCGCCATGCAGGATCTTGAGCGTGTTGGCGGAGAACAGGATGACATCGATGGTCAGGAAGAAGCCGGTCGAGAAGAAGCAGAGCAGCAGGTTGTAGCGCCAGCGGTAGCGGATCACGAAGAAGGTCAGGATGGTGGTCATCAGCATGGTCGTCGTCGCCGCGATGCCGTAGGCCGACGCCAGATTGGACGAGGAGCCGAAACCGATCACGGCCAGCAGCACCGCGCCGAGCTGCATCCAGTTGATGAGCGGGATATAGATCTGGCCCATCTCTCGGTCCGAGGTATGCATCACCCGCATGCGCGGCAGGAATCCGAGCGCGATGGCTTGCTGCGCGATCGAGAAGGTGCCGGAGATGGTCGCTTGCGAGGCAATCACGGTGGCCATGGTCGACAGCACCACCAGCGGATAGATGCTCCACGGCCCGAGCTGCTGGTAGAACGGGTTGGAGACTGCTTCGGGGTTGCCGATCAGGAGCGCACCCTGGCCGAGATAATTCAGCGCCAGCCCGGGGAAAACGACCGCGAACCAGGCCAGGCGTACCGCGCGCTTGCCGAAATGGCCCATGTCGGCATACAGCGCTTCGGCGCCGGTGACCGCCAGCACGATCGCGCCCAGCGCGACGAACGCCAGCCAGCCGTTCTGCAGCAGGAAGCGGAACGCGTGCAGCGGATTGAGCGCGGCCAGGATTGCAGGATTCTCCACGATGTTGACGACCCCCATGACGGCGAGCGTCGTGAACCACACCAGCACCACCGGCCCGAACCACTTGCCGATCCCCCCGGTGCCCTTGCTCTGCAAGGTGTACAGCGCGACCAGCACCACCACCGTGAGCGGCACGACATAGGGCTTGAATGCGGGCGTGGCCACTTCCAGGCCCTCGATCGCGGACAACACCGAAATCGCCGGCGTGATCACGCCGTCGCCGAAGAACATCGCGGTGCCAAGCAGGCCGACGAGCACCAGCGGCTGGAACCAGCGCGATTTGGTGCCCACCGAGGACAGCGCCAGCGCCACCAGCGCCATCACGCCGCCTTCATTGCGGTTATCCGCGCGCAGCACCAGGGTCACGTATTTGAGGGACACGATGATGATCAGCGCCCACACGATCAGCGAGGTCACGCCGAACAGGTTGCCCTCATTGAGCGGCAGGCCGTGGGCGGGAGCGAACACCTCCTTCATCGTGTACAGCGGGCTGGTTCCGATGTCGCCGTAGACGACGCCGAGTGCGGCCAGGGTCAACGCTGCAAGACTGGTCTTTTGAGGCTGGGACGCCAAGGCGGGCTCCTGTGGATGCTGCAATGCAAAAATGAAATTCTAGCGTATTTGCATCGTTACAAGCCGTGTCGAAGCACACCCTCTGCCGTCGCGCAAACGCGACTTGCATCCTATTCTTGAACCAAGGGAAGCAGATCCCGGAAAGCGGAAAGAATGCCAACCGAAACCATCGGCGACTACCTGGTTGAATACAGCGGCGAGCCCTTGCGGATTGGCAATGGCTGGGCCGCCTACCTTGCCATCTACGACCTGACCCGCAATCCCGCATTCCGTGCCAGCCTGATTCCAAAACACCGCGTTTGCCTGGAAACCGTGTTCAACACCGAGGAGGCGGCGGCTGAGCGGGCGCGGGAAGTCGCACTGGAAAAGATCGGGCCTTCCGCCCGCGAACGGTCCTGATCCTTGCATGCCATCAAGCGGAACGTTTCCCCCCGCGGGTGCATCGAAGTTGCTTATTAAGGCAACAATGGGGATGACATGAACACTACCTGGATCGTTTCTGCCAATGCAAGCCGCGCAAGGTTCTTTTCCCAAGAGCAGCCTTCCGACCAGCTGGAAGAAATCAATGACATGATCAACGACGCCGGACGCCAGCGCATGCTGGAAACGTCAGAGTCCGACAAGCGCGGCCCGACCTCCGGCACGAAAAGCATTCACAACACCGGCGGGCCGACGCCCAACAAACTGTACGAGCCGCCGACCACGCCCGACGTGCACGAAGCCGAACTGTTCGCACGCGACATCACGGGCTTCCTGCAAAAGGCGCATCAGGAGGGGCGTTTCCAGCAGCTCACGCTGGTTGTCTCGCCCCAGTTCCTCGGCATGCTGCGCAAGCTGCTGCCGGCGGAACTGGAGTCTGTCGTGAAGCTGGAAATCAACAAGGACTATACGCAGTTCAGTCCTGCCCAATTGCGCGACCAGGTGCAGGCGCACATGGGGAAAGGGTGATCGGGCGGCCGCATCATGAACACGGACTTTGAAAAAGCGCTGGCGGCCATGCCCCAGTCGCCGCTTGCCGACGAAGCGGTTGCCATGCTTGCTGCCGTCGTCTCCAACACATCGGCGCCGGATTCTGCAAGCCGGGCACTGGAAAAGGGGCGGGAGGAAACCCTCGCCCCCGAGCAGCGCGCCGCGGCAGCCGCCTTGCAGGCTTACGGTGTGCAATGCGCGGCCGAAGTGTTCACCCAGGGGCTCGAACCGCAGGCAATGGAGCGCGCGGGGCAACTCCGCCAGGCGCTGGAAGCCGAGTCCGATGGGGATGCGCTGACGCTGCTTGCATCGAAGCAGGAAATCGGTGCCGAGTTCAAGTCAAGGATGTGCCTTGCCGTCGCCAGAAAATGCGCCGAGCTGGTGGCCGCGGAAATCGAACGGGCCAAGAAGGGCGCGATCACCATCCTGAATGAGGACGATGCGAAGACCTTCGAGGCCCGGCATGCGGAACACCAGAACCAGCGTACCCGCGCCGCCACCGGTTTTCTCGCGTCGCTCCCGACGCGATTCCCGTCGTTCGGCGCCCGGCTGTTCGTCGACATCCGGAATGATGTAGAGGGCCACATCAAGGAGAAGTACAAACGCCCCGATATTCATACCGCCGTGGCGGCCATGTTTGACGAGGCGGTCGCAGCAATGCCTCCCTCCATGCGTGCGCAAGCCGCTCGCGGTGAGAGTGGACAGAAAACACCCGGACAAGCGTGACAGCTTGTGCTGGTGCAGGGCGAGGAGGCGTATTTCCCGAGAGCACGCGGATGCCCGTCGCGCGCTTTCTTGCGCCTATCGCCGCGCGCCAGTTTGCGTTTTTTGCGCCATGGTATGACAGCTCACAATCCGGCCCCGGCGTAATTGGTGCAATGTGCCTCCAACGGAGGAATCGATGGACCACACTGCACTACATCAAAAGGCCTTTCTGGCCCTGCTGCTGACGGTTTCCCTGGCATTCGGATGGATACTCTGGCCCTTCTACGGCGCGCTGTTCTGGGCCGCCGTGCTCGCCATCCTGTTCGAACCCTTCCATCGCCAGATGCTGCAGGCCATGCCCGGCCGCCACAACCTGGCGGCCCTCATGACCTTGCTCCTGTCGCTGGTCATCGTGATTTTTCCGGTCGCGCTTATTACCGCCGCACTGATACAAGAAGGAACGGGCGTGTACCAGCAGATCCGCTCGGGGAAACTGGACTTCGGCGCATACTTCGAGCAAATCATGGATGCCCTGCCATCGTGGATCGTCAACCTGCTCAACCGGTTCGACGTGGGAAACATTTTCGCCGTCCAGGAGAAGCTCTCGTCGGCGGCGGCCGAAGGCAGCCAGCGCATCGCCACCCAGGCGCTCGCCATCGGCCAGAACACATTTGAGTTCATCATCAGCTTCGGCATCATGCTGTACCTGCTGTTTTTCCTGCTGCGCGACGGGCGGACCTTGGCGCGAAGGATCAAGCAGGCCATTCCGCTCAGCGCCGAGTACAAGCGCAGCCTGTTCAGCAAGTTCACGACCGTCATCCGCGCCACCGTCAAGGGCAACATCGTCGTAGCCGCGGTCCAGGGCGCCCTCGGCGGCATCATGTTCTGGATACTCGGCATCCAGAGCGCGCTGGTATGGGGCGTGGTCATGGCGTTTCTTTCCTTGCTTCCCGCGGTCGGCACGGCACTGGTCTGGGGACCGGTAGCGATCTATTTCCTGCTCACGGGCGCCATCTGGCAGGGCGTGACCTTGATCATCTTCGGCATCCTCGTGATCGGGCTCGTCGACAACGTCCTGCGCCCGATCCTGGTCGGGAAAGACACGCAAATGCCCGACTACGTCGTGCTGATCTCCACGCTCGGCGGCATGGCGCTGTTCGGCATCAACGGCTTTGTCATCGGACCGGTGATTGCGGCGCTGTTCATTGCGGTGTGGGATCTGTTCTCCGCTTCGGCGGAGGGGCCGACGGATGTGAAGCAGTAGCACGCGGCTTTTTGACTTTAGGCGCCGCCAGTCAAATTCCTCTCCCTGCCGGGTCAAGTGTTAGTCATTTAACAAATTATCTTTGCGGCCCGGCATTGTCCGCCTATCTAATACCCGGCTAAGTCCACGGAACCGTTTCCGCGGCCAGAACAACAAGGTCTGGTGTTGGAGAGCGAACAAAGAAGATGAACGTCCACGAGCGCGCGATTTTGTTCGCGCTGTGCCTCGCCGGGCTGGCGCCCCATGCGCATGGCCAATCCCTGTCCGATCCGGAACTGCAGCGTCGTCTGGCGCATCAGCGCGAGCAGGCGCAGGCAAGCGTGAAACCGGCGGTGGACGTCCTCACCGGTGCTACGGATGAACAGACCGGTTCGTTCGCGCTGACGCAAGAAGTACCGTGCTTCAGAATTCAGGAGATCGTCTGGGAGGGCGCGCGGGGATGGGATTGGCTGGTCACGGATTCCGCGACGATGCAGGGGCGGTGCATTGGCGCCAGAGGCCTGCGCGCACTGCAGGACCACTTGACGCGCCGTCTGATCGCCCGCGGCTACATCACCAGCCGGGTACTCGTGCCCGAGCAAAACCTCGCCGCGGGACGGCTGGCGCTGCAGCTTGTAGCAGGCAATATCGGGAAGATCCGCGCCGAAGGTGCGAGCGTCGGGTTCGCGACCTTGGTCCTGCCTGCGGGACCGGGTGATGTGCTCAACCAGCGTGACCTCGACCAGGCGCTGGAGAACATCCGCCGGCTATATTCCCAGTATCCGGTTGAATTCGATCTGCTACCGGGGGAGGTGCAGGGCGAAACCGATATCGTCGTCAAGTACCCGGAAGGCAAGCGCTGGCGGGGAGTGCTGACACTGGACGACTCCGGAACGAAAGCAACGGGGCGTGCGCAACTCGGCGGCATCCTCTTGATCGATTCGCCTCTATACCTGCACGACGCACTGACCCTCACGCTGAACCGCAATGCCAACGCCGGCAATGGAAGCCGCGGCACCCGCTCGTCCAGTCTGCATTGGAGCGTCCCGTTCGGATACTGGTCGATCCTGCTCGGCGTGAGCCAGACGCAGTACAAGCAGACCGTTGCAGGATTCAGCGGCGATATCGTCTACGCGGGGCGCAGCCATGGTGCCGAGGTAGGAATCGGTTGGGTGCCGTACCGCACCGCTACCGCCCGCGGCGCTCTGCAGGTCAAGTTCGACCGCAAGGTCAGCCGCACCTTCATTGATGACACGGCGATCGATGTGCAATACCGCAACATCGTCGGCTATGACGTCGGCTTCACGCATCGGCAAAGCGTGGACAACGGCAGATTGGACCTGGGCATCGGCTTCAAGGGCAGCATGCCCGGGCATTCCGCAGCACCTGGCCAAATCATTGGGACGCCCGACTGGGACGGCCGATTTCGGCTGCAGACGTTTACCGTCAACCTGACACTGCCGTTCCAGGCGAATCGACAGCAATTCCGTTACCAGGCCAACCTGCGAGCGCAACGTGCGACGACGCCGGTGCCCAACGCCGAGTTCTTCTCCATCGGCAATCGCTACACCGTACGCGGCTTCGATGGCGAATCCACGCTCGCTGCGGAAGAAGGCGCGGTGCTCCGCAATGACCTGGCCTGGCTGTTCGGCGCACATGAAGTCTTTGTTGCCCTGGACACGGGGCGCGTCGGCGGCCCGCATGCGGCCTCGCTGGCTGGCAAGTCGATGACCGGAATCGCCTGCGGTCTGCGCGGACGCATCGACCGATTCAACTATGAACTGACCATTGGCCGCCCGCTGAGCAAGCCGGACGGCTTCGATGCCCGCTCGTCCACCATGACCGCCGCGCTCGGCGCGGAATTCTGACTGCAGGAACCTCATCATGTTCATCGCCACGACATCCCAACGCCCCCTGCTGCAACGCCTGATCGCCGGTGGTCTGATCGTCCTGCAGGTGCTTACCCCCGCGCTCTTCGCCGGGACGGCACGGGCACAAGTCAGGCCGAATGCGGTAAATCCAGACCGCAGCGCGCAGGGACAAAGACCGGTGGTGAACGTGGCGGCAAACGGCGTGCCAGTGGTACAGATTTCTCCGCCGAGCGCTGCCGGTGTATCGAACAACCGTTTTACGGATTACAACGTCGGCGAGAAGGGGCTCATCCTTAACAACACGGGCAGCAATAGCCAGACACACTTGGCCGGCTGGATTGCCGGTAATCCGATGCTGGGCAATGGCAGCGCCAGGACGATCCTGAACCAGGTAACCGGCAGCACGCCCACCAGTATGGCCGGATATACAGAAGTGGGTGGTAACAAGGCTAACGTGATCATTGCCAACCCTAACGGCATCACCTGTGCCGGATGCGGCTTTATCAATACCCCGCGCGTGACGCTATCGACGGGCACACCGGAAATCGGAGCCGATGGCTCGGTACGCGGCTTTTCCGTGAGGCGGGGGCAAATAACGATCGACGGCACCGGGTTCGAGGCCCGCAGCGTCGACCAGGTCGACCTGATCGCACACAGCCTACGTATCAATGCGGAACTCTGGGCCAAGCGGCTTGAGCTGAGGACGGGCGGGGCGCAGGTGGATTACGACGGCGGCGGGGTAACGGCCAACCCGACAAGTACCGGTGCTGAAACGGTCGCGCTCGATGTGTCGCAATTGGGCGGTATGTACGCCAACAGTATCCGTCTGATTGGCACCGAGCGTGGTGTCGGCGTCAATAGTGCAGGTGTCATTGACGCCCTCACCGGCAACCTGGAAATGACCGAGGCAGGCGATGTGCGCATTGTCGGTGGAAGCATGCGGAGCAAAGGTGATCTTTCCATCTACGGCGAGGCGGGAATCAGCAACGCTGGCACAATCCATGCAGACGGAAGGGGAGCAATCTACGCGAGCGGGACGCTGAGCAACTCCGGTGTGATGATTGCCGGTCAGGGACTGCGGATGCAAGGGGGGAGCGTCGACAATACCGGCAGCATTGCAGCCGGTGCAGGTGCGGATGGCAAGATCCGGTCCTCGCATGACCTGGCACTGATTTTCGACGGCGACGTAAGAAATCGCGGCGAACTGCTGGCCGGCAGAAACCTGACGCTCAGTGGCAAGAATGGCAGTCTTGCCGAAGGCAACATTACCAGCGTCACGAACCTTCAGGGCAAGGTCTCGAGTAAGGGAAACACCGCGGTTGACACGGACACCCTGGACAACAACACCGGAATTGTATCGGCCGAAGGCGACTTGCTTGTGCAGGCCTCGGGCGCAGTGCAGAACCACGAAGGCGTGCTGCAAGCGAACAGACACCTTGCCCTGACCGCCGCTAGTCTGGCCAATGGCAAGCGAGATGCCCTTGCGTCCGGCAAGATCGTGACTGCCGACAGCGGAACGATGGCTGTCGCACTGCTTGGCTCGCTTGACAATGCCCAAGGTGTGATTGCAGGCGGCAGCAACGTGTCGCTGAGTGCGGCGAGTGTCGATAACACTGGCGGACAGCTGTCGGCCTCGGGGAGCATGGACGTCGCCGTCAGCGCCGCGTTGGCCAATGCGCTAGGCCGCATCGAGGGGGAACAAATCACCGTCTCCGCCGGCAGCATCAACAACAGGTCGGCGCCGTCAACGACCTGTTC
>NZ_DASRXF010000062.1:0-18410 GCF_035654295.1 Noviherbaspirillum sp.
CATCGGCGTGGCCACCACGCCGAGGTCGATGACGTTGATGCCGGCGCGCTGCAGGCCGGAGGCCAGCGCGGCAGACAATTCCGGGCCGGACAGGCGGCCGTCGCGGCCGATGATGACGGTCTGTTCGCCCTTGATGCGGGCCGCGGTGCCGAAGGCCTGGCCGATCTGGCGTGCTACGCCGATGTCGAGGGTCTTGCCGACGATGCCGCGGATGTCGTAGGCCTTGAAGATGCTGGGGGAGATGGGAAGCACGATAGGCGGATGATCAGGTGAGGTTGATCGGAGAGCTGACGGCCCCTTCCCCTTCCAGGGGAAAGGCTGGGATGGGGGTGTGAGGCCGAGCCCCTGCATGGAGTCGATCAAGCTTCACACCCCCACCCTAACCCGTCCACCTCGCGGCTTGCAAACCGCTCGGATTCACACGGCGCAAAGCATGCTTTGCGAAACCCCGCGTTCATCCCCCTACAAGGTGGAGGGAACCGGCATGCGAGGTGGGTTAAGACGCCTCAATCAACGGCGTACTGCCCGGCTTCTGGTTGTACCCGTAACGTCCATAGGTATAGCCATAACCATAGCGTCCCGGCCGCACCTTCAGGTCGTTGAACAACACGCCCTTGGCTTCCAGTCCGGCCTGAGCGAGGCGCTTCATCGACTCGTTGATCTCGCCCGGCGTGGTGACGCCGGCACGGGTCATGATGTAGATGGCGCCGCAGTGCGAACCGATGATCATCGTGTCGGCCACGGCCAGGATCGGCGGCGCGTCGATCAGCACCAGGTCGTAGCGCGCGGACAGTTCCTGCAGGAAGGCGCCGAAGGCCGGGCGCAGCAGCAGCTCCGACGGATGCTGCGGCAAGGTGCCGGTGGTGATGAAGTCCATGTTCTCGATCACGCCCGGATGGATCACCTGGTCGAGGCGGCGCGCGCCGGCGATGGCATCCGACAGGCCGTCATGACGGCCGAAGCCGAAGTACAGATGCAGCAGGCCGTTGCGCAGGTCGGCATCGATCAGCAGCACCTTCTTGCCGGTGGCCGCCATGATCGCGGCCAGGTTGGCCGAGACGAAGGACTTGCCCATGCCCGGTGTGGCGCCGGTGATGAGGACGATGTTGTTCTTGAACTGCGGCATGGAGAACTGCAGCGCAGTACGGAAGTTGCGCAGGCTCTCGACCGCGACGTCGGTGGACGAGACGTTGGCCAGCAGCGGCACCTTCTGGTGCTTGGCATTGACCTGCTGGTACAACTCGCGCTGCTTCTTGCTGTGCGGGATGGTGGCATACACCGGTACGCCTGCAATCTGCTCCAGCTCTTCCGGCGAATCGATGGCACCGGCAAGCGACTTGCGGAAGAAGGCGGCAATCACGCCCAGGAACAGGCCTGCCATCAGCGACAGCGCCAGGATGACCGGGCGGTTCGGCTTGACCGGCTTCTCCGGCACCATCGGCGTATCGACCATGCGCACATTGCTGACCTTGCCCACGGTGATCAGGCGCAGCTGCTGCGCGGTGTTGAGCAGCGCGGTGTACAACTCGGTGTTGACCTTCACCTCGCGCTGCAGGCGGAGCAGGTTCTGCTCCAGCGCGGGCAGCTGCTTGATGTGGTCGTTCATCGCGTTGATCTGGCCATTGATTTCACGCAGCTGGCTATCGATGCCCTGCACCGCCGGATGCTCGCTGGTGTAGCGGGCCAGCAGTTCGATCTTCTTCTGCTGCAGTTCCATCTTCTTCAGCTTCGCGGTCGAGGACTGCTGCAGTGTCAGCTTGGATTCCTCGCCGAGGTCGACCGTGCCGTTGGCATTGCGGAAGGCGTTGTACTTCGCCTCAGCCTGCTCCAGCTGGCCCTTGAGCTCCGGCAGCTGCTTGTTCAGGTAGGCGAGCGACTTTTCGGCTTCCTCGGTCTTGCGCGAGGCGTTCTGCTTCACGTACTCCTTGCTGATTTCGTTGAGCACGGTGTGCACGACCTTCGGATCGGAACCGCGCAGGCTGGCGCCGATCACGCCCGATTGCTTGCCGCCGAGTTCCTCGACCTTCATCGCATTCTGGATGCCTTCGATGGTCGCCAGGCGCGAGCTGCGGGACATCAGGAATTCCGACCCCGGCTTGCCGTCAAGCTGGTTGACGCGAATTTCGATGGTGCCGCGCGGCAGCTCGAAGATCGCGGTCTCGCCCACGCGCGCCTTCAGGTCAATGCCCTGTTCCTCCTGCAGCAGGCGGAACTCGCCGTTCTGCCCGGCGATCACCTTGAACTCGCGGTTCAGCAGGGATTCCGGCACGTTGAACACGGCGACGTCGATCTTCTCCGCGCCCCAGGTATAGCCGCCCCAGCCGAACAGGCCCGGCGTGGAGAGCTGCTTGTTGCGCTCGGCCAGCCAGTTGCCGACCACCGGAATGCGCTTGGGCTCCGCGTTGATGTACAAGCGCAGGTTATCGGTCGCGCGCGACACAACCAGTCGCGACTGCAGCAATTCCATCTCCGCCAGCGCGGACGTCTTGACATCGAACATCGACTGCAAGTCGCCGACGATGTTCTGCGACTTCGACGGCCCTTCCTCCTCGACGTGGATCAGCAGGTTCGCCTGGTACACCGGCGTCGTGGTGAATGCATACGCCGCGCCCAGCAGCACCGCAACCAGGGTGATCGTTGCGATCAGCCAGCGGCTTTCCCACAAGACGTCGAGATACGTCGACAGCTCGGCTTCGTTTTCTTGCGGCCTGGCCGGGCCGGTCAACAGGGGTATGGATGGATTCATCATAGGATTGTTCGCTTATTGTTGGTACATGGACTTGCTGAGCGGGATAAGTTTTCCTGTCATGGCACTATCCGGGCCGGACACCCGGAATCCGCCGGGCATCCGCTACGCGGCACGGGCTTGCCGTGCCCTTGCTACTGCTAACGCGTTGGGCCCACCGCGCCCACGGCGGAAGACAGCGCGCCGGGCAGGATCAGGCTGATCGAACGATGCCAGTTGGCCAGCGGTGTGGCCGCGACAAACACGACATCCTTGGGCGACAGTTCAAAGCCTTCGGCCATCGCCAGCGCGCCGGGCGAACGCCCGTCGAGCTGGTAGACAACCTGTTCCGCGCCTTGCTTGCGGATCACGTAGATCTGGCTGCCGTCGCCGCTGGTGGGGTTGATGCCACCCGATTCGCCGAGCGCTTCATTCAACGTCAGGCGGCCGTTATGCATCGGCAGTGCGCGCGGGCTGACCACTTCGCCGGAGACGAACACCTTGCTCTCGTCGCGCGAGCGCACCCGGACCACGTCACCGCTGGCGAGCATGATGCTGGAGGGATTGACGCCGCGCTGCACGAGCTGCGGCAGGTTGATGTAGTAGTTGACGCCGTTGCGGTTGATGATGATCTGGCTTTGGTCGCCGGTGGGCAGCACGCCGCCCGCGCGGTTGATCGCCTCGACCAGCGTCATCGGAATATCGTTGATCGCCTGCAGCCCGGGGTTCTTCACCTCGCCGTCGACATAGACGCGCTTGCTGCGGAAGGATTGCACGCGCAGCGTGACCTTCGGCTGCTTCAGGTACTTCGAGAGCCTGCTCGACAGCAGGTTGCGCGCCTGGTCCTGGGTAAGGCCGGCGACCTTGATGGCGCCCGCGTAGGGGAACTGGATCACGCCTTCATGATCGACCATGAAACCGGCCGGCGGCGCCGTGGTCGCAGAAGTCGATGCATCCGCGCCCAGGCCGACCGGTCCGCCGGTGGCGACTGTGGCCGCGTTCGACAGCTCGGGGTGATCCCACACGACGATGGACAGCACGTCGCCGCTTTCGATGGTGTACGGAGCAGGCCTGCCGAGCAGCTTGGTGATGTCCTGCGTGACCTGCTTCTCGCGCAGTTCGCGTTCGTTCTTCACGAGCTGGGGCGTGATCTGCCGCAGCACCGGGTTGATGTTGTCTGCGGCTGCGGCAGCGGAGGAGGAATCGGGCGCACTGCTGCCCGAGCTGTAAGTTGATCCGTTGAAGTGCAGGCCGGGTGCGACCGATGCACATCCGGCGACGACCGGCATGACAACAACCATACTCCATCTCTTGAGAGACGCCTTGGACTTGAAGTGCATATGATTACCCCACTGAGTAGTACTATCCGGCCATGAAGACCGATTGGCTTTTGCTGAGAGATGAGTGGCGCTGGTGGCTGCGAGAAACATAGCTTCGTAGGGTGGGTAGAGCGAAGCGAAACCCACGGAATGCGACTTGCCGATCGCATGGTGGGTTTCGCTGCGCTCTACCCACCCTACAGTTCTCTCTCCATTCAATGGCAGTCACCAACTTATCTTCTCTACAACTTTACGTTCAACCTTCCTGCCTGTTTTGACACTCATCAACGGCGACCCAGATACGAAAAGCGCCTGAATCAAAGCGTTGTATTGACCTCAACTGCCCTTTTTTCATAGGGCACGAGAACTTGATAGACGTGTCTTCGAAGCAGAAAACTGAAAGGTTTCGTTACACTGTTCTTGCTGCGCGACTTGCTTCGCCTACAGCAATGAAGATAGGAGGAAGGCAGGCGGCGAACCTTGCGAAAAAGCACGCGCGCAGACGGAGGGACTTAATCGAAATTAAGTCCCATCCGAAAGAAGATGTCGTGAGGAAAACGCCGCCGGTGACGGGCGGCAAGAAGCCTTCAGGTGCCGCGCAGCGTTTGCAGCGGCGGATGCCTGAGCACATTGCGCAGGCCGACCCATCCGCCCACGAAGGCGCAGACGGAACCGACGAGCAAACCGGCGAGCCAGACGGCCGGGCTGAATGTCCAGTCGAAGCTGAACACATACTTCGCCAGCGCCCATCCCACGGCAGCGGCGCCGCTTGCGGCCAGCATGCCGGCGAGGCCGCCGACGAGCGCGAACTCGATCCACTGCGATTGCGAGAGCTGGGTGCGCGTCGCACCCAGCGCGCGCAGCAAGCCCGATTCGCGGATGCGCTCATCCTGCGAACCGACGAGCGCCGCATACAGCACGAGCACACCCGAGGCGAGCGTGAACAGGAAGAGGAATTCGACCGCTGCGATCACCTGGTCGAGCACGCCTTGCACCTGGCGGATCATGCTGCCCACGTCGACTACCGTCAGGTTCGGGAAGTCGCGCGTGAGCTGGTTCACGAAGGACGATTTTTCCTGCGGCAGGTGGAAGGCGGTGATCCATGTCTGCGGCATGTCCTTCATCAGCGACGGGTTGAGGATCACGAAGAAATTCACGCGCATCGATCCCCATTCGAGCTTGCGCAGGCTGGTGATGGTAGCTTCCACGCGCTGGCCGGCGATGTCGAACTGGATGCGGTCGCCCAGCTTCAGGCCCAGCGTTTTCGCCAGCCCTTCTTCCACCGATGCTTCCGGCTTGCTGTCATCGAACCACTTGCCGGCGACCACATGGTTCTGCTCGGGAACATCGCGCATGGTCGAGAGATTGAATTCGCGGTCGACGAGGCGGCGCGCGCGGTCCTCGGCGTAGCTGTCCACCGTGACGATCCTGTCGTTCACCTGCACCAGGCGGCCGCGGATCATCGGGTAAAGCAGGTTGCGGCCGTTGCCGTTAGTGGCGATGCGCTGCTCGATCTCGGCCTTCTGTTCCGGCTGGATATTGATGACGAAACGGTTCGGCGCATCGGGAGGCGTCGAATTGCGCCAGGCGTCGATCAGGTCGCCGCGGATCACGGTCAGCAGGAGCAAGGCCATCAGCCCGAGCGAGAGCGCGACGATCTGCACCACGGTGGCGCCGGTGCGGCGCTGCAGGGCGGTGACGGCAAAACGCCAGCTCGGCCGGTTGATCGCGGGACGCAGGAAGCGCAGCGACTTCAGGCCAAGCCAGCCGATCAGCGCGAACGCCGCGAATCCGCCCAGAAACCCGGCGGCGGTGAGCAGACCGAGTTTCGGATTGCCGGCTTGCCACAGCAGCAGGCCGAGGAAAGCCGTGAGCCCGAGCGCGTAGGTCGCCAGCGTGACCGGCTGCGGCGCATCCTGCTCGCGGCGGATCACGCGGTTGTGCGGCACGTTGCGCAGCTGCAGGATGGGCGGGATGGCGAATCCGACCAGCAACAGCAGGCCGGTGGCCACGCCCTGCACGGCGGGCAGGATGCTCGCCGGCGGCAGCCTGTTGGTCACCAGCCCGGCCAGCCATTCCAGCAGGACGAAGTGGGCGGCGAAACCCACCGCGGCGCCGAGCAGGCTGCCGACGAGGCCGACCGCGAGGAATTCGATCAGGTACATCGAAGTCACCTGGTTCTGCGTGAGGCCGAGGCAGCGCAACATGGCGCAGGCATCGAGATGCCGCAGCATGAAGCGGCGTGCCGCCATCGCCACCGCGATCGCTGCCAGCATGGCCGAGAGCAGGCCGACCAGCGACAGGAACTGTTCGGCGCGGTCCAGCGTCGCCCGCATTTCCGGACGCCCCGATTCCAGCGATTCGAGGCGCACGCCCTTGACGACGTCGGTTTCGATGCGTTTCTGCACCCAGCGCTGGAAGGCGGCCACGTTGGCGGGCTCGCCGGCCACCTGCAGGCGGTAGATCACGCGCGAGCCGAACTGGATCAGGTTGGTGGCGGGAAGATCGGCGAGCGGCAGCATGACGCGCGGTGCGAAGTTCATGAAGCCCGCGCCGCGGTCCGGTTCCAGCGCGATCACCTTTGCAATGCGGAATGACTTGTCGCCCAGCCTGAGCGTATCCCCCATCCCGACATCGAGCGCCTGCAGCATGCCAGCGTCCACCCATACCGTGCCGGGCTCGGGCACCTCGCGCGTTTCGGCGTCCGGCGCTTCCGCTTCCGCGGCAATACGCAGCGCGCCGCGCAGCGGGTAGCCGGGCGTTACGGCCTTCACCGAGGCGAGCTGGGATTGCGTGTTGTCGCCTTCACCGGCAAGCGCCATGCTAGGGAAGGTGACGGTCTCGGCCAGCGTCAGGCCGCGTTTCTGCGCTTCCTCGCGCCACGCGTTCTGGATCGGCTGGTCGGCGTTGATGACGAGGTCGGCGCCCAGCAACTGGTGCGCGTCGCGGTTCAGTCCGGCGCGCATGCGGTCGACGAAGAAGCCGACGGATGACAGCGAGGCCACGGCGACGATCAGCGCGACGAGCAGGAAACGGAGTTCGCCCGCACGCCAGTCGCGGCGGGTCATCAGCAATGCCTGTTTCAGCATCAGGTACTCAACTTTCTGAAAAGCCATCGGAGGCCGCGCCAGAGTTTGGGCAGCAGCCACAATGCAATGAGGAAAAAGACGATCAGGAAGGCGAACAGCACCATCGGGTGGAAGAAGGCCATCCACAGTCCGCCCAGCACGGCAACGTCTTCGGTAAACGACGCGGCCCAGTTGCTGAAGGGCTCGGGCGAGGTATTGATCAGCGCACGGCTGCCCGCCTTGGTCACATGCGCGCCGGCGGCGAAGGTGCCGCCGAGGAGAGCCGCAATCGCGGTCCATTCCGGCCCCATCTCGCCCAGCGCCGCGGCGCCGAGCACGGCGCCGGCCGGCACGCGGATGAAGGTCTGCACCGCATCCCATGCGGAGTCGATGCCGGGAACCTTGTCGGCGAGGAATTCCACCAGCAGCAGCGTGCCGGTGACTGCCATCACGAGGGGCGATTGCAATATTTCGAGCGCGGGCGGCAGGTCGATCCAGCCGGCGCGCCCAAACCAGCCGGCGACGAACAGCGTCATGTACAGGCGGATGCCGCTGGCCCAGGACAGGCCGCCGGCGAGCGCGGCGGCGGAGAGGGATTCAACCATGCGGCCCCCTGTCCTGGAAGCGGCGCGTCAGCGTGCGCGATTCGGGGATGGCCGGCGAGCGCGCGACGAGCATGAAGATGCCGGCGGCGATCAGCAGGATGGGCACGATGAAGCGCCAGCCGAGGCCGTAATACTGGCGGAAGAAGGAGAGCATTCCCGCCAGGATCAGCAAGGGACCGGCGACGACCGAGGATTTGGTGATGCCGTCGAGCGCGAGGATGGCGATGCCCGCCCCGGCCAGGCCGAGAATCCATAGCCAATGAATTTCCGGCAGCCAATCGAGGCTGTTGAGCAGCCAGGCTGCGCCCAGCACGATCAACACTACAGGCAACGCGGCATCTTTCATCGAACTCCTCGGGGCAACTTATTGCTCGAAGAATGCATCCACTTCATCCAGGAATTTCTGCTTTGCCTGCGCATCCAGGAAGGACGCGGCGAAGCTGTTGCGCGCGAGGCGGTACGCATGGTTTTTGTCCAGCGGCAAAGCCTCGAACATCTGCAGGAAATTTTCGTTCACATAGCCGCCGAAGTAGGCCGGGTCGTCGGAATTGACGGTAACCACGAGGCCGGCGTCCAGCAGCCTGAGCATGTTGTGGTCGGCGACTTTGTCGAACACGCGCAGCTTGATGTTGGACAGCGGGCATACCGTGAGCGGCACCTTCTCGCGCGCCAGGCGCTGCGTCAGCGCAGAGTCTTCCAGGCAGCGCACGCCGTGGTCGATGCGTTCGACCTTGAGCAGGTCGAGCGCCGTGCGGATGTATTCCGGCGGCCCCTCCTCGCCCGCATGCGCAACCAGGCGCAGGCCCAGCTCCTTGCAGCGCGCAAAGACACGCGCGAACTTTTCCGGCGGGTGCCCGCGCTCGGACGAGTCCAGGCCCACGCCGATGAACTTGTCGCGATGCGGCAGCGACTGCTCCAGGGTCTCGAGCGCGGCTTCTTCCGACAAGTGCCGCAGGAAGCACATGATGATCGCCGCGCTCATGCCCCATTCCTCGCGCGCATCCTTGAGCGCGCGGTGGATGCCGTTGATGGCAGTGGCGAAGGGCACGCCGCGGTCGGTGTGCGTCTGCGGGTCGAAGAAGATCTCGGCATGGCGCACGTTATCGGCCTTGGCGCGCTGCAGGTAGGCCCAGGTCATGTCGTAGAAATCCTGCTCCTTCAAGAGCACGCTCGCGCCGGCGTAGTAAATGTCGAGGAAGGATTGCAGGTCGGTGAAGGCGTAGGCGCGGCGCAGGTCTTCCACCGACGCGTAGTTCAGCTTGACCTGGTTGCGTTCGGCCAGTGCGAAGATCAGTTCCGGCTCGAGCGAACCTTCGATATGCATGTGCAGCTCCGCCTTCGGCATCTGCGTGAGGGTATCGCGTAGTGCGGCATCCATTTCCCGTCCTCCTTTTTACCGTAAATTATGCTGCGATTGTACGGTAACAAGGCAAGGATGAGGGAACTGCAATAGGCGGCAATGCCGCATGGATACGCCAATCACATGGTCGCGCCCCGCCCTCCTTCCGCATGCGATTTTTCCCATGCTTCCTGGCACGGCGCGCAACGCTCCGCGGTCGGCTGCACCTTCAGCCGCTCGTACGGAATCTCGGTTTCGCAGTTGACGCAGTCGCCGTAGGTGCCGTTCTCCATGCGGCTGCGCGCCGCCTCGATTGCGCGCAGCTCGGAGATGTCGCGCGTGATCGCGGCGTTGCCCAGGTCCACGGAGAGGTTGGCGAACGAGGAGTCGCCCGGGTCCGGCACTTCGGTGGCAAGGTCGAGGTAATCGTCCTGCCCGTTCACCTCGCGGTGCAATTCCTCGCTCAGTTCCTTGTAGCGTCCATCCAGCATGCGTTTAAGTTCGGCAAGTTGCCCTTCGCTCAGGTTTGACATGGCGTTTCTCTCGGTGATAAGGAATCGATCAATGCTGCTGCGCTTCATCCCGGTCGCATGCCGGAGGGCGGCGACCGCATGCGCCACCAGGCAGCCAGCGCCAGGCCGAGCCCGAACATCACGGCGGTGACGACACGCGGATGGGTCGCCGCGCTGGTGTACAGGCTGGATTCGAAGACCGGCCCTGGCAAGCCCTGACGCTCCTGCAAGTCCGGTCCCGGATGGTGCAGGCTGTTCAGGTTGCGATCCCTGGCCGGCGTGCGCGTTCTTTGTTGCCGGAAGAAAAAGCGCTTCATGTAACTGTCCATGGCGCGCGGGGCGTAGTAGGCACCGGACGAGGCAAGCTTTGCCGTGCCGCCGACGAAAATGTCACGCTTGAAATTTTCCGCGGCGTACAGGATCGCATCGGCCGCGATGTCGGGCGCATAGATGGGCGGCGGCAGGCGCGGCTCCACCTCCATGTAATTCTTTGCATGCTCCACGAACATGGTGTCGAGCGCGGCCGGCTTGACGAGCGTCACCGCCACCGGCGCCTGTTCCGATTCCAGTTCCAGCCGCAGCGAATCGGTGAATCCCTTGACCGCATGCTTGGAGGCCGCGTACATCCCCTGCAGCGGCAAGGCATGGTCGGACACTTCGCTGCCGATATTGATGATCGCGCCGCCGCGCTGCTTGAGGTGCTTCGCCGCAGCAAGCGAGCCGTAGACCACGCCCCAGAAATTGGTCTGGAACAGACGCCGCAAATCCCCCGTGGAAATATCCTCGGTGCGGCCGAATATCGACACCCCGGCATTGTTCACCCAGGTATCGAACCCGCCGAAGCGGTCGATCGCCGCTTGCGCCACCTTGTTCACATCCTCCTCGATGCCGACGTCGGCCACGACATGGATTGCTTCCGTGCCCCGTTTGGACAGCTCGAAGGTGAGCTGCCTGAGCGCGTCCTCGTTGCGCGCGACGAGCACCAGCTTCGCCCCGCGTTGCGCAGCCTTGCGGGCCGTGGTCAGGCCGATGCCGCTGGTGGCACCGGTGATCACCATGACCTGGTCCGGAATCCTTTTCAGCTGAAATTTCATCTCGGCGCTCCTTTCCGCTATCGCCGCAGCGAAAAACATGCCTGCGTCGCAGCGTGATTGCTCACGGTACAAGGCGCTGCAAAAGCCCTCTTTGCTGAAATTTTTACCGCGCGCATGCGCGAATTTTCACCGCTGTCCGCCTCCGCGAATCGGACTACAATCACTCATTGCGTCTTCCGCCTGCCCGGCATCCAGGGACGCACTACCGGCAAGCGCAATGCAATAAGAAGCCTTACCCGGCCCCGCCGGTTCGAGGCAGGAGAATCGCAATGAACTTTCCGAGAAACCACTTCGGCGTGCCCCAGTATCCCGGCCACGACGCGCGCCGCCTGTTTGTCCTCCTGTCCGCCATCGACCTCCTGGAACGCCCCACGGTATCGGCAATTGCCGACCTGACCGGGCACGACAAGGAAACGATCGATGCCGAGGTGCAGCGCCTGCGCGAGGAATTCGGCGTGGTGCTGCACAAGGTCGGCGACATTTACCGCATCGAATCCTGGGGCGAGGTGCTGAAAAAGAACGGCGTGAAACGGTTTCTAAAGGCGTCAGCGCGGGCCTGACCCCGGCTTGACCGGGGAAGCCAGTCCGCACCAAAAAAGTGCATTTCGTGTAGACTTCGCTGTTTTTGCCGGAACCCGTCTGACACGTATTCCGGTTGCAATTCCTGCACGGAGTTTCGCTTGTCACCGTCTTTCCACCGTTTGCGCGATTACCTTCCGCGTTCGATGGCCGTGAGCGGCCGCGAGCGGCTGCGCGCCTGCGCCGGTACCCTGCTCGGTATATTCCTGACCGCCATTGCCAGCCGCCTCATCCTCGGCCCGGATGCCGGCCTGCCCATGCTGATCGCACCGATGGGCGCATCCGCCGTCCTCATGTTCGCCCTGCCCTCCAGCCCGCTGGCGCAACCCTGGCCTGTCCTCGGCGGCAACATCGTATCCGCCGCGATCGGCGTCTTGTGCGCCCGCTGGATTCCCGATCCTGTGACCGCCGCATCATTCGCCGTGCCCGGCGCCATCGCCGCCATGTTTGCGCTGCGCTGCCTGCACCCGCCCGGCGGCGCCATTGCGCTCACGGCAGTTCTTGGCGGGCCCGCGATCCACGCCGCGGGATTCGGCTTCGTGCTGGCGCCAGTGGCTGTCAATTCCCTGCTGCTGCTCGCCACCGCCCTGCTCTTCAACAACGCGACCCGCCACCGCTATCCGCACGCGCACCATGCCGACGCGGGCAAGCACAACACTGCGGATGCCCTGCCCACGAACCGCATCGGTTTCACCCCCGAGGACCTGGACGCGGTGCTCGACAAGTACAACGAAGTGCTCGACGTGGACCGGGACGACCTGGCATCCCTGTTCAAGCAGGCCGAGATGCAGGCTTACCGCCGGCGCTATGAGGAAATCACTTGCGCCGACATCATGTCGCGCGACCTTGTCACGGTCGAATACGGTACCGAGCTCCAGGAAGCGTGGTCGCTGCTGCGCAAGCACAAGGTGAAGGCGCTGCCCGTCGTCGACCGCGCGCGGCGCGTGATCGGCATCATCACCTTTGTCGATTTCATGAAGAACGCCAATCTCGACGTGTTCGAAGGGTTCGACGCCAAGCTGCGCCACTTCATCCGCCGCACGCGCAGCCTGCACTCGGACAAGCCGGAAGTGGTCGGCCAGATCATGACGCGCCATGTCCGCACTGTGTCCGAGGACATGCATATCGTGGAACTGGTGCCCTTGCTGTCCGACATGGGATTGCACCACGTTCCGGTCCTCGACAAGGAACGCCGGCTCGCAGGCATGATCACGCAGTCCGACCTGATCGCGGCGCTCTACCGCGGCCGACTCACCGGCGCGGGGGAAATGGCGCAGGCGGCTTAACGTGCATCTTGGGTTTACGCAAAGCCGTTTCCCGCCATCCCGCTATGATGGCTCCCGATGTCTCCGTGCCGGCTTAGCTCATCTGGTAGAGCAGTTGATTTGTAATCATCAGGTAGTGGGTTCGAGTCCTACAGCCGGCACCAATCACTTCAAGGCCTCGCGTGAAATTCGATGCCGCACGTTTTTCAGGTGTCAGTAAAGGGGTTGCGGACCTTCAATGCAAGCAGGCAGTCCCCGGCCTCGATGAAACGAATCGCGACCTATACTGGTCTCATGGAAATGAAGGGCGTGCCCCGCAGCTTCCTGCACGGCGCGCCGACAGGAAAGGACGCGTCATGAAACAGCGCAACGCCCGCAAGGCCGACGCGAAAAAGGCCGCGGAGAAAAACGTCCCGGCTAGTCCGTTCGCCGGCCGCCCGATGGATGGCAGCCAGTACATCGACGTCATCGAAGAACAGGAATACGCAGACCGCCGGCCGACGCCCGAGGAGCAGCGTCCGCGCTACTCCTGGCAGCACGACGACAAGGCGGAGAAGACCTGAGGTTCACCAGAGCCGGGATGGCGGCCGTGTTCCCTGGTCGCGCACCCGGTACAGCTCGAGTTCCGCGCCGCTCTCGGGCGGATGCGCCTCGTCGTATTCCGGGCTGTGCTCCACCTGATCCCTGGTGGCGTTCACAAACACTGTGCGGTCTTCCCAGCTGACGCGCTCGACCTGTTTCGGCGGGACCAGCACGTGTTTCCCGATCAGCCACTTGCGCGTATCCACCACCATCAGCTGGATCGACCAGTCGGTGCGGTCGAACAGGAAGTCTTCGACATGCCCGATCTGTTTGTCGGTGGCGTGAATATGGTAGCCGACCACATCGCTGCAGCTGCGCAGGTGCGGATCGGCATGCGCGCGCTCTTCTTCGAGCCGCTTGCGGATAGCGAGCACGTCGGCGGCATCCAGCGGCTTTTTCTCGATCACACCCGGGTACACGGCGGAGCCGCGATGCGGCCCGGCCCAGTAGAAGGGGAAGCCGTAGTAGGTGTTGAATTCTTCCTCGTGCTGGCGCTCGACCGGCTTGGCGGTATCGATACTCGGGCTGTTCTGGATCTGCTGCATGGTGAGATCGACGCGCAGCGCGCGCCGGTCCCATGCTTCGTCGAGCACCGACATCGGCGACAGCAGGACATCGTAGCCATTGGGCCAGCCGCCGGTGTTGACCACGAGGTAGCGGATGGTCCATTCGGCGTCGTCGAAGTACACATCCTTGATGCTGCCAAGTTCGCCGTCGGTGGCGGCGATGGCGAATCCGCGAAGCGCATTGGCACTGTGCAGCATGATGACCTCCGGCGTGTTCTTCTGACAAGAATTTAGGTCGGTGAAAAATTGAAAGGTTCCGGGATGACGTTCACTGGACGGGGCGGAGCGAACGCCACTGGATCCCGACTTTCGTCGGGATGACGGCGGTTGTGTGCAGGGAGGGCTGGGAATCTGGTGCCGGTACGTTTCCATACCGCCGGCTCCGGTACCTACATCTTGTTCTTCTCAGAAAAGCATGTATGGCCGCGATGTTAATGAAACGGCATCGCCGGGTATTGAGATTGATCAATGCCTCTCTTGTTGAGCGGCAAGCAAAAAGGGCTTCCCTCGCGGGAAGCCCTTTCTACTTTTCTGCAAGAGCAGCGGTGGATTACACCTGGACGGTGTCCGCCACTTCTCGGAACTCGGCGATCTGGTCGAAGTTCATGTAGCGGTAGATGTCGGACGCGTTCTTGTCGATCACGCCGATATTCGCCATGTACTCTTCCTTCGTCGGAATCTTGCCGAGCATCGCGCAGACGGCCGCGAGTTCAGCCGAACCGAGGTAGACGCGGGTATCCAGGCCGAGACGGTTCGGGAAGTTGCGCGTCGAGGTCGACATTGCGGTGGAACCCTTGCGGATCTGTGCCTGGTTGCCCATGCACAGCGAGCAGCCCGGCATTTCCATGCGGGCGCCGGTGCGGCCGAGGTTGCCGTAGTGGCCTTCGGCGGTCAGCACCTGCTGGTCCATCTTGGTCGGCGGGGCGATCCACAGGCGGACCGGGATGTCGCTCTTGCCTTCCAGCAGCTTGGACGCTGCGCGGAAGTGGCCGATGTTGGTCATGCAGGAACCGACGAACACTTCGTCGATCTTGTCGCCGGCGACATCGGACAGGGTCTTCACGTCGTCCGGGTCGTTCGGGCAGGCGACGATGGGTTCCTTGATGTCGGCCAGGTCGATTTCGATGACGGCAGCGTACTCGGCATCGGCGTCGGCCTTGAGCAGTTCCGGCTTGGCCAGCCAGGCTTCCATGGACTTGATGCGGCGCTCGAGCGTGCGCTTGTCCTGGTAGCCGTTGGCGATCATCCACTTCATCAGGGTGATGTTCGAGTTCATGTACTCGATGATCGGTTCCTTGTCGAGGTGGACCGTGCAGCCGGCGGCGGAACGTTCTGCGGATGCGTCGGACAGTTCGAATGCCTGTTCCACCTTCAGCTGCGGCAGGCCTTCGATTTCGAGGATGCGGCCGGAGAAGATGTTCTTCTTGCCCTTCTTCTCGACAGTCAGCATGCCCTGGCGGATCGCATACAGCGGGATCGCGTTGACCAGGTCGCGCAGGGTGACGCCGGGCTGCATTTCGCCCTTGAAGCGGACCAGCACCGACTCAGGCATGTCCAGCGGCATGACGCCGGTGGCGGCGGCGAATGCCACCAGGCCGGAACCCGCCGGGAAGGAAATGCCGATCGGGAAGCGGGTGTGCGAGTCGCCGCCGGTGCCGACGGTGTCGGGCAGCAGCAGGCGGTTCAGCCAGGAGTGGATCACGCCGTCGCCCGGGCGCAGCGAGACGCCGCCGCGGGTCGAGATGAAGCTCGGCAGGGACTGGTGCATCTTCACGTCCACGATCTTCGGATAGGCCGCGGTGTGGCAGAAGGATTGCATCACGAGGTCGGCGGAGAAGCCCAGGCAAGCCAGGTCCTTGAGCTCGTCGCGGGTCATCGGGCCGGTGGTGTCCTGGGAGCCGACGGTAGTCATCTTCGGTTCGCAGTAGGTGCCCGGGCGCACGCCCTGGCCTTCCGGCAGTCCGCATGCGCGGCCGACCATCTTTTGCGCCAGCGAGAAGCCCTTGCCGGAATCGGCCGGGTTCTGCGGCAGGCGGAACAGGGTGGACGGCGCCAGGCCGAGCGCTTCGCGCGCCTTGGCGGTCAGACCGCGGCCGATGATCAGGGGGATACGGCCGCCTGCGCGGACTTCGTCGAAGATCACGTCGGACTTGACCTTGAACTCGGCAATGACTTCACCGTTCTTCAGTGCCTTGCCCTCGTACGGACGCAGCTCGATGACGTCGCCCATCTCCATCTTGTTGACGTCGAGTTCGATCGGCAGCGCGCCGGCATCTTCCATCGTGTTGTAGAAGATCGGAGCGATCTTGCCGCCGAGGCAGACGCCGCCGAAGCGCTTGTTGGGGATGAAGGGGATGTCTTCGCCGGTGAACCAGAGCACCGAGTTGGTGGCCGACTTGCGGGAAGAACCGGTACCGACCACGTCGCCGACGTAGGCGACCAGGTTGCCCTTGGCCTTCAGTGCTTCGATCTGCTTGATCGGGCCGACCTTGCCCGGCTCGTCCGGGTTGATGCCGGGGCGTGCATTCTTCAGCATCGCCAGCGCGTGCATCGGGATGTCGGGACGGGTGGTCGCGTCGGGAGCGGGCGACAGGTCGTCGGTGTTGGTTTCGCCGGAGACCTTGAACACGGTCAGGGTCATGCTCTGCGGGACTTCCGGACGGGAAGTGAACCACTCGGCGTCGGCCCACGATTGCAGGACGGACTTGGCGTTGGCATTGCCCTTGTCGGCCAGTTCCTTGACGTCGTGGAAGTAATCGAACATCAGCAGGGTCTTCTTCAGGCCCTCTGCCGCGACGGTGCCCACGGCGGCATCGCCCAGCAGGTCGATCAGCGGCTTGATGTTGAAACCGCCGAGCATCGTGCCCAGCAGCTTGGTGGCCAGTTCGCGCGACACCAGCGGACTCTTTTCGGTGCCCTTGGCGACGGCGTCGAGGAAGGCGGCCTTGACCTTGGCGGCATCGTCCACGCCGGCCGGAATACGGTTGGTCAGCAGCTCGACGAGGAACTGCTCTTCGCCTGCCGGCGGGTTCTTCAGGAGCTCAACCAGTTCCTTGGTCTGTGCCGCGGATAGCGGGAGCGGAGGAATGCCGAGGGCCGCCCGTTCGGCGACGTGGTTACGGTACGCTGCTAGCATGAGTGTGCTCTTCCAGTTTGGTTAGAAAAAAGATAAGGAAAAATCCTGACCTGCCTGTGCTAGCGTTATTGTACCTGAACAACTCTTCTATAAGATATAAGACATAACAAGATAGTCGGGTATTTTTGGCGGCGCGGCACAAAGCTTGCCCCGAAAACAATTACGGCAGCGCGCGCGCTGCCGTAACCGGGATCAAAAACCGCCCACGCGGCGCCCTCTTCGCCATCGGTCGGCCCTCAACGGCCACGCGTAGCCGGCGTCGTCGCCGGCCAGGCCTTCCCGCCCCGACCGCAAGACATGCAGCAGTGCCGCGTCGCCTTCCGCTTCGGCGATGTCGATCGGCGCGTTGCCCGCATCGTTCACTTCCAGCACGCCCGCCCCGGCCTTCACCAGCAAGCCCACCATCTCCACACTTCCCTGCTGCACGGCAAGGTGCAGTGCGGTCTGGCCCGAACTGTCCCTGGCATCGATGTCGATCCCCCTCTTCAGGAGGAGTGCGGCGACACTGGCGCTCCCGCCCAACACCGCGAGATGCAGTGCGGACATGCCTTCGCTCTCGGCGGAATGCAAGGGCGTGCCGGCATCCAGGAGGACGCACGCCACCTCCGGGTTCCTGTTGCCTGCCGCCCAATGCAAGGCGTTGTAGCCAAGGGAATCCGCTAACGTCACATCAGCTCCGGCGTGCAACAGCAGCCTGACCGTGTCCTCGTCGCCCGCTCCGGCTGCCAGGAACAGGGGTGTGACGCCATACTGGTCGCGCAAGTCCGGAGCGCTGCCGGCCTGCAGCAGCAGCCGGACGATGTCCGGTCGGCAGCGCAAGGCGGCGATATGAAGCGGCGCCAGGCCGCCCCTGTCCCGTACGTCGACGTCCCCGCCATGGCGAATCAGCAGATGGGCAATGCGCGCATCGGCACAGCTGCTCGCGAAGTGCAGCGGCGTCCATCCGTTGCAATCGGCGGAATTGGTCTGTGCTCCTGCTTGGAAACACCGTTGCATTTCCATGTCGTCCGAATGCATGACGGCATCACACAAGCGCTCGTTCAGTTCATTCATTGTCCTGCTCCTCGTGAAAAGCGTGCGGATCATTATCTGCCTGGGAAAAATCATGATCTGTTCGATCGCTGACACTTCGGAATACGGCACGATGACTTGATCCGCCCCTTCCTTGACGGCGGTCGCCATGAATGACAGCGGCACCCGCCCGTGGGCGCCTTGAAGCCGCCAGGGCCTCAACGGCGGGACCACGCCGGGCTTCCTGGAGCCCTGCCTGCAACACGCGGGCCTAGCCCTCGGCTGGCTCGTCCGGCGTCAGGCGGCGTTCCGGCGTGCCGGTGTACGTGTACGGAACGGAGGGCGGCATCGGCCCCTTGATGCGCCCGCCCTGCGTTCTCTGCTCCCATGCATGGGCGAGAATGCCGACCGCGCGCGACAGGATGAACAGGCCGCGCCCCAGCTCGGCGGCAAAGCCGAGCTCGGAAAAGATCACCGCCGTCACGCCGTCGATATTCATCGGGATGCGCTTGCCGGTTCGGCGCGCGAGGGCTTCCTCCACCGCCGTACCGATGCGCGCATATTCGCCGGCGATCGTGCCTTCGCGTCGCGCGTCTTCCACGAGTTGCA
>NZ_DASRXF010000063.1:0-6020 GCF_035654295.1 Noviherbaspirillum sp.
CGGGCGCATGCTCGACGTCGGTTGTTCCGCCGGCGGCCTGATGGTTCCGTTTGCCAGGCGCGGCTGGTCGGTCCTCGGAACCGACCCTGATATCGGCTATGCCGAGTTCGGCAACCGGCGCCTCGGGCTGGAAATCCAGGCAGTGGCTGCCGAAGACATGGTGCTGCCGGACGGCGAGTTCGACCTGGTAATCATCACGGGATCCCTCGAGCATGTGTTCGACGTGAACCGCGTTCTGGAAATCTGCCGCCGTGCCAGCAAGCCGGATGGCCTGCTCCTCGTCGAAGGGCGCGCATTCGGCTACGGCATCATGAAAGGCTGCTTCAGCCACAACCATCGCCGCTATCTCACCGCGACATCGACCGAGCTGCTCATGCTGAAACACGGCTGGGCGCCGGTCTGGTCCACCAGCGAGGCCATATGCGGGCCGACCCGCCCCGGCGCAGTGTACGTGCTCGGGCGGGCAAGCGCTCCGCTGGGCCGCGAGCAGCTGGAGTCGGCGATCGGCGACGGCCGGCGGGATGACCTCGCATCGCTGCGCGAGCGTCTCGCCAGCATGAAAGGCGCACGATGACCCTGCAGGTCGAGAACAATGCGTTGGCGGCCGCGCGGCAGGCACGCCTGAGCTTTCGCCCCGAGTTGCGGGTGTACGATTCCCGGCCGGGCGAGGCGGACCGCCGCTATACCGTCTACGATCCGGTCACGGACCTGTCGTACTTCCTCGGGCCGCGCGAGCTCATGATCGCACGCCTTTTCGACGGCAGGCGGAGCGTGGCGGATGTTGCGGCCTGCGCCGCCGGGGAGTTGCACTCAGAGGTGCCGCTGCAAAAGGTCGAAGCCTTGCAAAACCGCCTGATGCAGTACGGACTGCTGGAAGAGCCGGGCTCGGCGCGGCACAGGCGCGTCCGGGACCCGGCAGCAGGGATCAGCTACGGACCGCTGAAGTCCTTGCTGATGGTCCCGGTGCTGCGTATCGACCCGGGCGTCTTCCTCGACCGGCTGTACCGGCGTTTCGCGTGGCTTTGCACGCCGGCCTTTGTCGGCGTTGGTCTCGCCGTGATGCTCCTTGCCATCGCCGTCCTGCTGCCGGCAGGCGGCGACTTTCTCGGGGATGCCGGGGCCATCTACGGCAACGGCCCCCACTGGCTCCTCTGGCACTATCCGGTGGTCGTTGTCTCGATCCTCCTGCACGAAGTTGGCCATGCGCTTGCCTGCCGCCATTACCGGGTGCGCATCACCGATTTCGGCGTTGCGGTGTACCTGCTGCTCGCAACCGGCTGGGCGCGGCCGCTGCAGCGCGATTGGGAAAGCATTCCAAGGTCGCAGCGGCTGGTGGCGATCGCAATGGGACCTTACGTCAGCCTCCTGTTCGCGGCCGCCGGCGTACTGCTGTGGCGCTGGGGGCCGGAGGGCGTACTGCATACCGCGGCAGTGGTGGCCGCTGTCAGCTCCACGCTGGCATTGATTCCGACCTTGCTGCCGATGTTCAACGGCGATGCCTATCTTGCGTTGACTGAAATGGCCGGCGTTCCGCGCCTGCGCCAGCGCGCGTTTCGCTATGCAAAGCTGTTGTGCACCGGTGGCTGCCAGGAGGAACATCTTTCGCGGGGGCGCAAGTGGCTCTATGCATTCGTTATTTTCGCCGCCGTTGCCGGCTGGCTCGCGGTATGGGCGCTGCTGGTTTACATGGTCCTGCTGGTGCTGCCGGTGATCGAGTACCTGTTCCTGGGTACCTGGAACCGATAGGCCGGTCAGGAGATTTCAAAGGGGACGAAGGGGCGGAGGGGCGCGCGGCAGTGTACGCGCGCTGTACGAGTATGGAATGCCGGATGCTGGCCGCAAGAACCAAATGCGGCGAGCGAAATGCATCGTAACGCGGATGCCGGCCCATTCCCTGCGGTTTTTTGGTCATTTATTTATTGCTGAGGAGATCGATGATGGAGCAACAGTCGAAAACGGATGGTATTGCAGAGCTGGATAAGGCTCCCGCGCCCTGCAGCGGCAAGCCGCAGGATGCCGACAAGCCGGAAGCCGCGGTTGAGGAGACGGGATTCGAAGAGTTTGACCTCGACGACATCGAAGTGGTCGAGAGCAAAGTGTTCGCCTGACACGAAAAAGAGAGTCCTTGCCGGGCGCCGGACTGTTCTGTGACGTCGTCACCTATGAACAGGCGCATCGACAGGCATGAACGGCATCACCGGCGGTGCGGCTGCGCTGATGAATGATCGGGACGGGAGCATCTGCGTACTCGCGCAGGACGCAGCATAAGGGCGAGGGATCGCCGCCAAAACGATGTAACAGCAAGAAGGATGTCATGAAAGAGCCATTGAAAGGGGTGACGCGCCGCGATTTCCTGCAGGTGCTGGGAAGTGTGGCCGGAAGCGGCAGTGTGTATGCGGCCATGTCCGGCCTGGGGCTGGCCGCGGCACCCGCGGCCGCTTCCAACCTGCCGGCGGTCGGCGACAGCATCGGAAAGGGTGTCAGGGTCGGCATCATCGGTGCCGGCATCTCCGGGCTTGCCGCCGCATACGAACTGCGCAAGCGCGGTTATGAATGCACCGTGATCGAGGCGAACGGCCGCGCTGGCGGGCGCTCGCTCACCTTGCGAGGCGGTGACGCTGTGGTCGAAACGGGCGGGATCCAGCATGCGCGCTGGGACAGAGAGACACAGCTTTACGCAAACATGGGACCGGCCCGGATTCCGTATCATCACAAGACGGTGCTGAATTACTGCCGCGAGTTCGGCGTGCCGCTTGAAGTGTTCGTCAATGAAAATCGCGCGGCCTTTGTGCACGATTCGCATGCGTTCGCCGGCAAGCCGCAGGAAAACCGCTACATCGTCCACTCAACCAGGGGCATGGTTGCCGAGCTGTTGGCCAAGGCCGTCAACCGCAAGGCGCTCGATGATGTGCTGACCGCGGAGGACGTGGAAAAACTGCTGACGCTGCTCAAGGGCTATGGCGAACTCGACAAGGATTACATCTACCGCGGGGGAGGCCGGGCAGGTTATGCGGTGACGCCCGGCGCGGGTGCGGTGGCGGGAACCCAGCACCAGCGTCCTGCGCTGGCCGATCTGCTCAGGTCCGAGTTTGTCAGGAGCAACATCAACTTTACCGAGGAATGGAACCAGGCGGCGACGATGCTGCAGCCGGTGGGCGGAATGGACAAGATCGTCCAGGGCTTCCTGCGGCAAGTAGGCGACCTCGTCATTTACAACGCGCCGGTGCAGGAAATCCGCAAAACCGGCGAGCGCGCGCGCATCGTGTACAAGCATGACGGCCAGTCCCGTGTGCTGGACGTCGATTTTGCCATCATCACCATCCCGATTCCGGCGCTTGCCAGAATCGATACGGATTTTTCGGCAACGCACCGCGAAGCGATGCAGAGCTGCCGTTATACCCAGGCGGCAAAGATCGCGTTCCAGGCTGACCGGCGCTTCTGGGAAGAGGACGCGCGCATTTACGGCGGTATCTCATGGACCGACCAGGGCATCGGGCAGATCTGGTACCCGTCCGGCGGACTGATGGAAAAGAAGGGCATCCTGGTCGGCGCCTATATCCGTGACGACAGCGTCGGCGCGAGCTATGCGCGGATGAGTTATGCGGAACGCATCGAGTCCGCGCTGGCCGATGGCGAGAAGATCCACCCGGGATATCGCCAGCTCGTGAAAAACGGCGTGGCCGTGTGCTGGCCGAACATGCCGTACGCGCAGGGTGGATGGGCGGTCTGGACCGCGGCCGCGCGCAAGAACCATTATCCGACCTTGACCCGGCCCGACGGCCCCCTGTACCTCGCGGGCGACCAGGTCAGCCATGTGCCGGGCTAGCAGGAGGGAGCGCTGCTGTCGACCCATGCGGTGATCGAGGACATCATGCAGCGCAGCGGCGTGCGGCGCCGGGCGGCATGACTTATCGCCTGCAGGTCGCCTGCATGCATCGTTACCTTGGGAGCCGCCATGCATCTTCGTAAACCGGACCCGATCGGGGTCGGAATCCAATACAACCCGGAAATCCTGGACTGGTTTCCCTTCGAAAGCCTGGATGTCGACCTCTTCGAGATCCTGCTGGACAACATCATGGCGCCGCTCGACGGCCCCCATGTGATCAAGCCATCGTCGCGCAAGAGCATCGAGCGTCTGCGTGGAAAATGCACGCTGCTCGCGCACTCCAACTACGGTTGCGAGTTCGGCTTCACCCCGCTCGAGCACACCGCGGCGGTGCGGCGGCACGTCGCGCTGGCGCGCATGCTGGACAGCCCCTGGGTCGCCGATCATTGCTTTTACGGCGACAATTCCTGGCTCGACATCTGGAGCAGCCCGGTCCAGTTCTCGCAGGCGGAAGTCAGGCGCTGCGCGGAGCACGCGCGCGCGCTGCAAGCCTTGTACGGCATCCCGCTGGCTCATGAAAACGCTGCCTACTACCTGCCTTGTCCCGGGGCGGAAATGCGCGAGGCCGAATTCATGGCGCGCCTGGTGGAGCAGGCCGGGACTTTCCTGCATCTTGATCTGCACAACATCTACACGAATTCCATCAACCTGTCTGCATTCAGCCTGCGCGATTACCTCGATACGATCCCGCTCGACCGTGTGATCGCCGTTCACCTTGCCGGCGGCAGCTGGTTCGAGGGGCTGTATCACGACTGGCATGATTCGCGTGTGCCGCACCAGGTGTGGGAATTGTACGAAGAGGTCCTGCAGCGGGCTGAACCCGCCGCCATCATCCTCGAATACCAGGGACAGGCGCACCATCCGGACACGCGGGTGCTGGGACGGGCCGGGGACGCGGACATGATCGTCGAGGATCTGGAAAAAGCGCGCGCGTTGTGGCGCAAGTATCGCGGCGCGGACTGCGTGCGGGACGAAGGAGTCATCGCATGAACGCGCAAACCGTCTGGAACGTATGGCGGCGCATCATGCGCGAGCCCGCGCTGCAGCAGGCATTGCTGGAAGAGCGGGGCGAAGACTTGAGCCGGTTCGCCTTTTCGGAACCGGAAAAGCAGGCCGCGCTGGCCTACGCCCGTGACGCGTCACGCGCGAAATGGTTCGTCCTGAATTATCGCTTCCGGCTGGCGAATTCCTTCATTAATGCGCTGGAAACCGGTGCGCCCCTGGTCCTGCGCGCCTTGCTCCGCCGAGGGGCGGACCTGCGCGGCCTGGGCGAGCGTTTCCTGGACATGCACGGATGGAAGGATTACGGACCATTCGTCTACGGCTATTGCCGCGACGCGCTGGAGTTTCTCGCACAGGACGACTGCACCGCACAGCCGGCCGGATTGCGCGACCTGATCGGCCTGGAGATGACGGTTGTCGATTTGCTGCGCTCGCTGGCAGCGGCGCCGGATGCGGGCGCTGACGAGAATACCGCTTTCCTTCGTCGTACCCCGCTTGCACGTCATTACCGCAGCCGGTATCGCCTGTCGGACTGGCTGCGCGACAAGACATTGCTCGGGCAGGGGGATTTGCCGGCGGGTGTCCAGGACTATCTCGTGTATCTGACGGACTACGACAGCACGTACAAGTTCGCGCTGCTGCCGCCGCGCGCCGTCGAGATCTTGCAGGCATTGACTTCGCCCTGCCTGCCTGTCGAGCTTTCGTCGCGCCTGGCCGCATCGGGCGCCGCGCCTCTTGTTGCCGCGGACGACAAACATCTGGCGCTGCTCAAGGGGTGCCGTGCGATCAGCGGGAAGCTGGGTTGACCGATGGGCTGGTCATCCTACTTCTGGTTGCGCTCCGCCGGATTTCCCTTTTCACACCTGGAGCGGCTCGGCGTCTTGAGCGATGCGCCCGAGCTGGCGCTGTACGAGGCGGCGCGCGCGGACCTTGCTGCGGTCGAGGATCGCCTGTCGGCCCTCGTCGGCGAGCATGCGCCGCAGGCGGCGACGAAACTGGCGCGCAAGTTCGACGCCTGCGTCCCGGTGGCGGCGGCCGACCTGCCGGAGCAGGTACGCGAGCCGGCTGCGGACCTGCTGCTGACGAGGCTGGGCTTGCTGGAGCAGGTCGCGGCATCCTTGCGCCGCCTGCA
>NZ_DASRXF010000064.1:0-5119 GCF_035654295.1 Noviherbaspirillum sp.
AGGACCTTGCCGACAATGAAAAGGCGGAATTGACCATCCTGTCCGCCTACATGCCGGCCGCCATGTCCGCCGAGGAAATCGCGGCCGAAGTCGCCGCGGCCGTCGCGGCCACCGGCGCCGCCGGGCCGCAGGACATGGGCAAGGTGATGGGCGTGCTGAAGCCGAAGCTAGCCGGACGCGCCGACATGACTGCCGTTTCCGCGCAGGTCAAGACGGCCTTGTCCCAGGCATGACGGCGGCGGGCGGTTGCAAAGCGGCCGTCCTGCCTCCATATTCAATCGGTGCCGGCGCTGCGTCGGCATGATTCCCCGGTACTGTCCCTAACCAAGCCGCCGCCGTGATACCGCAGTCTTTCATCCAGGATCTGCTCAACCGGGTCGATATCGTCGACGTGGTTGGCCGTTACGTGCAGCTGAAAAAGGGCGGCGCCAACTACATGGGGCTGTGCCCCTTCCACAACGAAAAATCCCCCAGCTTCACCGTCAGTCCGACCAAGCAGTTCTATCACTGCTTCGGCTGCGGCGCGCACGGCACCGCGATCGGCTTCCTGATCGAATATTCCGGCCTCGGCTTCGTCGAGGCGGTCAAGGACCTCGCACAGGGCGTAGGCATGGTGGTGCCCGATGAGGACCGCATTCCACCGGCCCAGCGTGCCGAATCGCAGGCAAAAAGCCTGGCATTGTCGGATGTGATGAGCCGGGCAAGCGACTACTACCGCCAGCAATTGCGCGGCGCGCAGCAAGCGATCACCTACCTCAAGAACCGCGGCCTGACCGGCGAGATCGCAGCGAAGTTCGGCCTCGGTTACGCGCCAGGCGGCTGGGACAACCTGCGCAGCGTCTTCCCGGATTACGATGCACCTGCGCTTGTCGAAGCCGGCCTGCTGGTCGATCGCAGCGACGAGGATGGCGGCAACCGCAAGCGCTACGACCGCTTCCGCGACCGCATCATGTTCCCGATCCGGAATACCAAGGGGCAGGTGATCGGCTTCGGCGGGCGCGTGCTCGATGGCGGCGAACCGAAGTACTTGAACTCCCCGGAAACACCCCTATTTCAGAAGGGCCATGAGCTGTACGGCCTGTTCGAAGCGAGGCAGGCGATCCGCGAGGCGGGTTATGTGCTGGTGACCGAAGGTTACATGGACGTCGTCGCGCTCGCGCAGCTCGGCTTCCCGCAAGCCGTCGCGACGCTGGGGACGGCCTGTACGCCGACCCACGTGCAAAAGCTGCTGCGCCAGACGGACGACGTGATCTTCAGCTTCGACGGCGACGCCGCAGGAAGGCGTGCCGCCCGCCGGGCGCTCGATGCCTGCCTGCCGCACGCCGGGGACAACAAGACGCTCAAGTTCCTGTTCCTGCCGCCCGAGCACGATCCGGACAGCTATGTGCGCGAGTACGGGGCGCAGGCCTTCGAGCAGCAGGTGCGCGACGCCATGCCGCTGTCGCAATTCCTGCTCAAGGAGGTGACACAGGATAACGACCTGTCCACGCCCGAGGGCAGGGCGAAGGCCCAGTTCGATGCCAAGCCGCTCCTGCAGGCCATGCCGCCGTCGGCGCTGCGCCTGCAAATCGTGCGCTCGCTGGCCCAGGCGACCCAGACAACGCCGGCCGAAATCGAGGCGTTGTTCGAGCTGTCACAGCCCGTCGCCCGCGCCAAGGTGGCGCCGCCCCGCTCCAAGCGGACGGCGCCGATGGGATTGGAGCGGCAAATGATTCGCCTGCTGGTGGCGCATCCGGCGCTCGCGGAGGCAATCGACCAGAGCGCGCTCGATGCGGTCGCCCAGCTCGCGCCGGACAACGCCGCGCTGCTGATGCAGCTGATCACATCCTGCAAGGCGCTCGGGGGGCATGCGAACTTCGCCGCGCTGGCGGAGCAACTACGTGCGCAAAGCAGTGATTTTGACGGCATGATCGCCGAAATTGCTGCAGATTCGGAGACGGATGCGGACACCGCACGGCTCGAACTTGCCGGGGCAATCCGGCAGACTAGAATGCAAGTATTGAAAGCTGAGCTTGAGCGGCTGGCAACGACCGGTCTGGCGACCGAGGAAGCGCGCGCGCGGTACCGTGAGCTGATGCAAAAACAAGAGCAACTGAGGCGGGGGCAGGACGCCTGAGCGCTTGGGCGCCCGGACTGCAACCCGGCCGGTCCGCGCACCAAAGCATGCAACGTCCTGGCATTGCTGAGGTCGAAGTCAGACAGCGGCGTGTTGCGTCAAGCCTTTGAAATGGAGAAATGTTGCTCTCTGTGGTATAATTAAAAGCTTTTGATTCAAGACCTTAGGTTGTTTCGTTGGCTGGGTTGAGATTCAGCCGGACAACGAAAAACCAGGGATATGTCGCGCGGGCGAATGCCGAAGCCAGTTTCACTGTCGGCTCCATAACGCGCAATTTCACTCGGCGCACGAGAGCAAAACCAGTTGGTATTGATCCCATGGCAAACGCAATGAAAAAACCCGCGAAAACGACGGAAACCGCAAAAAAAGCGAAATCGGCTGCAACTAATTCGGCCTCGGGCAAGTCGATGGCAAAGCCTGCCGTGAAGAAGACCACTGCCGCCGCGCCCGCCAGCAAGGCAAAGACGCCGACCAAAGCTGCGACGAAAACGGTTGCCAAGACTACGCCCAAAACGGCAACCAAGGCAACCCCATCGAAGTCGAAACCTTCATCACGAGCCGCCGCCAAACCGGCTCCCGAGAAACTGAAAGCACCCGTGACGAACAAGAAATCCGAATCGAAGACCGCAAGCAAGACCGCCAAGGTCGTGGCGAAAGCCGAGCCGAAGTCCGATAGCAAAGTGATGGCAGTCAGCCAGACCACCGATGCGGAAGCATTGGCGGCGATCGACACGTCCAGCTACGTGTTGCCCGCGGTCAAAGTGCCTGGCCGCCGCGGTCGCAAGCCGAAGGACTTCCAGCCGGAAAACGATGAAGTCGCCGCGCTGAACGCCGTTGAGCGCGCGGAGCTGAAGGCAGCCGACAAGGCGAAGGCGAAGGACCGCAAGGCCAAGGAAAAGGCCCTGCTGAAGGACGCGTTCTCGTCCGACACCGAGGCCTCCGAGGAGGAACTCGAGCAGCGCCGGCAGAAGCTGAAGACGCTGATCAAGCTCGGCAAGGATCGCGGCTTCCTCACGTATTCCGAAATCAACGACCACCTGCCCGAGAACATTGTCGATCCGGAAGCCATTGACGGCATCATCGGCACGTTCAACGACATGGGCATCGCCGTCTACGAACAGGCGCCCGACGCCGAAACCCTGCTGCTGTCCGACAGCGTCGCCACCG
Source organism: Noviherbaspirillum sp. (assembly GCF_035654295.1). Classification (GTDB taxonomy): domain Bacteria; phylum Pseudomonadota; class Gammaproteobacteria; order Burkholderiales; family Burkholderiaceae_D; genus Noviherbaspirillum. The sequence continues at coordinate 3,284 of NZ_DASRXF010000064.1, forward strand.
TCGCCACCGATGACGACGCCGAGGCTGCCGCCGAAGCTGCGCTGTCGACCGTCGATTCCGATTTCGGCCGCACCACCGACCCCGTCCGCATGTACATGCGTGAAATGGGCTCGGTCGAGCTGCTGACCCGCGAAGGCGAAATCGAGATTGCCAAGCGCATCGAGGAAGGCCTCAAGGACATGATCCAGGCCATCTCCGCCTGCCCGACGACGATCGCAGAGATCCTCGCTTCGGCCGACCGCGTCGAGAAGGACGAGATCAAGGTCGACGAGATCGTCGACGGCCTGGTTGACCCGAACGCATCCGAGGACGCGCCCGCCGCCCCGGTCGCCGCCGCATCCGACGACGATGAGGACGAAGACGCCGAGGACGAGGAAGAGGAAGAAGAGGAAGACACGGGTAGCGGCGCCGCTGCCGGCTTCTCCGCCGAACAGCTCGAACAGCTCAAGCGCGACTCGCTGGCGAAGTTCAACGAGATCGCCAACCAGTTCGACAAGATGCGCAAGGCCTACGAGAAGGAAGGCTACAATTCCAAGCCCTACGTGAAGGCACAGGAAACCATCTCCAACGAACTGCTCGGCATCCGCTTCACCGCCAAGTTCGTCGAGAAGCTGTGCGACACCCTGCGCGGCCAGGTCGATGAAGTGCGCCACATCGAGAAGCAGATCCTCGAAGTGGCCGTGAACAAGTGCGGCATGCCGCGCACCCACTTCATCAAGGTCTTCCCCGGCAACGAAACCAACCTCGAATGGGTCGACCAGGAAGTCGCGGGCAACCATTCGTACAGCGCCGTCCTGGGCCGTAACGTCCCGGCGATCAAGGAACTGCAGCAAAAGCTGATCGACCTGCAGGCGCGGGTCGTGCTGCCGCTGCCGGACCTGCGCAACATCAACAAGCAGATGGCCGCGGGTGAAATGAAGGCACGCAAGGCCAAGCGCGAGATGACCGAGGCCAACCTGCGCCTGGTGATCTCGATCGCCAAGAAGTACACCAATCGCGGCCTGCAGTTCCTCGACCTGATCCAGGAAGGCAACATCGGCCTGATGAAGGCAGTGGACAAGTTCGAATACCGTCGCGGCTACAAGTTCTCGACCTATGCGACGTGGTGGATCCGTCAGGCCATCACCCGCTCGATCGCGGACCAAGCGCGCACGATCCGTATTCCGGTGCACATGATCGAAACGATCAACAAGATGAACCGCATCTCGCGTCAGATTCTGCAGGAAACCGGCGCCGAGCCGGATCCGGCAACGCTGGCGATCAAGATGGATATGCCGGAAGACAAGATCCGCAAGATCATGAAGATCGCGAAGGAACCGATCTCCATGGAAACGCCGATCGGCGACGACGACGATTCGCATCTTGGCGACTTCATCGAAGACAACAACACGCTGGCCCCAGCCGACGCCGCCTTGCATGCTTCGATGCGCGGCGTGGTCAAGGACGTGCTCGACTCGCTGACGCCGCGCGAAGCCAAGGTGCTGCGCATGCGCTTCGGCATCGAAATGTCGACCGACCACACGCTGGAAGAGGTAGGCAAGCAGTTCGACGTGACCCGCGAGCGCATCCGCCAGATAGAAGCCAAGGCACTGCGCAAGCTGCGTCATCCGTCGCGTTCGGACAAGCTCAAGAGCTTCCTCGAAGGCAGCTGATCCGCTGTACTGGCAGTAGCGAAGGAAACCCAACCGGCGTCCTCGATTGAGGATGAAGGGAGAACCAGGCGGGCAAGAGAGGTTGAAGCCCGCCGGTAAAAGATTGGGCCTCTAGCTCATGCTTGGTTAGAGCAGCGGACTCATAATCCGTTGGTGCCGTGTTCGACTCACGGGAGGCCCACCA
>NZ_DASRXF010000065.1:0-17141 GCF_035654295.1 Noviherbaspirillum sp.
CCCCAGGCAGTCAGCATGTTCGAGGAAATCAAAAAGCTCGAAGATGCGACTCCGGCTAGGCAGCCGACAGAAGGAAAGTATGTTTCTCTGGAAAACGAGCTCGTGCTTGCGAAGTTAGAGTACGGTCTCAAGCATCTTGCTCTCACGGAGGACAAAGCCGCCGAATTCAGTTTCGATTCCACAACGGTCTCGTCCGGGAACAGGTCGCGGAATGGCAGCGAATCTTCGGACTCCGGCAAGGTCAGCAATTCGATTCCGCTGTTCGGCTAGGGAAGGTGCGGCGCATGGTGGGTTTCGCTTCGTGTATAGCCGGGGGACATAGGTAACACCTGTCGGGAGACATGGGTAACACCTTTTATGATCATCGCGTTGCAACAATCTGGAGCGCGCGATGCCTTGGAAGGAGTCGTCCCGTATGTCGTCCCGACTGGAATTTGTCATGCTGGCGCAGGCCCCTGGCGCCAATATCCGGGCCTTGTGCCGGGCCTTTGAGATCAGTCCCAAGACCGGCTACAAATGGCTGGAGCGGTTCAGGGAGCAAGGCCAGGAGGGCTTGCAGGATCAGTCCCGGCGGCCGCTCGCCTCGCCGTACCGCAGCTCCGTGGAGCTGGAATCACGCGTTCTTGACTTGCATGACAAGTACCCCTGCTGGGGCAGCCGCAAGCTGCGCGCCCTGTTGCCGGATACCTGCGACAAGCCCCATCCGAGCACCATTGACGCTATTTTGAGACGGCATGGCCGGCAAATCGCCGGCCAGGAAGCGGCCCAGCAGGCCGCCCGCAACCGCTTCGAACATGCAGCGCCCAACCAGCTTTGGCAGATGGATTTCAAGGGGCATTTCGCGTTGACCGACGGTCGTGCCGGGCGCTGCCATCCGTTGACGGTCCTGGACGATCACTCCCGCTTTGCGCTGTGTCTGAGCGCCTGTGGCAATGAAACCCGGCACAGCGTGCAGCAGGCGTTGACCGACAGCTTTCGCCGTTATGGCTTGCCGCAGCGCATGACTGCCGACAACGGGCCGCCCTGGGGCGCAAGAAAGGGCGAAGGCTTGTCCGCGCTGGAGGTGTGGCTGATCCGGCTGGGGATCCAGGTCAGCCACAGCCGTCCTTACCATCCGCAAACGCAAGGCAAGGACGAGCGCTTTCATCGCACCCTCAAGCTGGAACTGCTGGACCGGCAGGGTTTCCATTCCCTGTCGGCGTGTCAGGCAGCCTTTGACCAGTGGCGGCACTGCTACAACCTGATCCGCCCGCATGAGGCCTTGGGCCAGCAGCCGCCCGTGTCGCGCTATCAAAACAGCGCCCGGCCATTCCCGGAACAGCTGCCCGACCTCGAATATCCGGCCAGTGACCATGTGCTCAAGGTCAAGAGCAAAGGGCAGATTCACCTGAAAGGGAAGATCGTCTTTATCGGCGAGGGACTGGCAGGCCAGCAGGTCGCCATCCGCCCCAGCTCAATCGACGGGGTACTCGATGTCTACTTCTGCCACAAGCATCTCCGGCAGATCGACCTGCGAAACATCGCCTAAAATTGCAATCACATGTGTTACCTATGTCTCCCGACAAGTGTTACCCATGTGTCCCGGCTATACACGCAGCGAAACCCACCATGCACCCCAAGCACGAGAACCGTAGGGTGGGTAGAGCGCAGCGAAACCCACCATGCACACGAATCATCCCGGCCGGTTTCGCCACTACTATTGGTGACGAATCACTACCCTTCCAGCTTCGACGTCAGCGAGATCTCCGCCTTCAACACCTTCGACACCGGGCAGCCGGTCTTGGCATTGTTCACCGCCTTGTCGAACACGTCCTGCCCCGCTCCCGGCACCTTGGCCACGAGGTTCAGGTGGATCTTGTTGATCTCAAACCCTGACGCGACCTTTTCCAGCGTGACCACCGCATCCGTCTTCAGGCTCTCGGCCTTCAACCCCGCTTCTTCCAGCTGTGCCGACAAGGCCATGGTGAAGCAGCCGGCATGCGCCGCCGCGATCAGTTCTTCCGGGTTGGTCCCCGGCCCTTCCTCGAAACGCGACTGAAAGCCGTAGCGTGTGTTCGACAGCACACCGCTTTGCATCGACACCGTTCCGGTTCCATCCTTGAGTCCGCCGCTCCACGCGGCTGTTGCCGTACGCTTCATGCTTGCTTCTCCTGTCAGTGTTAGGGGCGTTTCTTTCTTCGCTTCACGGGCGGCTTGGCGCCAAGCACGCCGGTCCAGAAGTCGGTCGTCTGCTTCGTTGCCTCGTTCACCATGGCAGCGCGCTGGCGCCTGCATTCCGCCATGAGGCGCCCACGCACGGTACCGGCAGCGGCGTTGGCGCCACTCAGCCACATGCTCATCAAGGGGTTTTTCTTGAGCCAGGGATTTTTCATGGCCGGCCTCCTTTCTCCACGGCATATACGCGCCGCGCAGGGACAATGGATTTCGACAGCCGGCGCGGGAAACAGGTCGGGCGCCGGCGCGAAAACGCGCCGGGCTTTGCGGTGTATCAACTGCCGGAAAGGGAGAGTTACCAGCTATCCATGCGGTCGCCCCAGCTCGTCATGTCGCGGACGTAGAAGCGGTAGCTGTCGCCGGGTGTATGCCGCGCGAGCTTGGCGAGGTCGAAGATGAACAGCGCGCGACCGATGCCGCGCCGGCGATAACCTCGGTTACGCTTGGGCACGATGGAGTCGCGCCATGCGCCGAGGTTGATGTAGGTGTAGTTGTTGCGGCCCTGGCGCGGCCGTGGGAACTGCAGGTCGGCTTCGAGGGCGACATGGGTGTGTCCTTCCACATGCAGGCGCAGGCCGAGCATGCGGTAGGCAGGCTGGAAGGCAGGCAGCGCCAGCAGGCTGACGTCCTTGATGTCGGATTCCGGCTCCTGCACCTTGGCCATCAGGCGCATGAGGCTGATGTCGAGCCAGTACCACTTGAAGCGACTGAGGAAGTTGAGCACGTAAAGACCAAGCTTGGTGGAGCGGTGCGCGCTGTTCCAGGTTTCCGCGTGCGACATCCAGTCAACCAGGCTCTCGCGGAAGCAGCGCAGTACCTGGTCGTGCAGGCCCCTGGCTTCCGGCGTGCGCCGCGCCAGCCGGCGCGATTCGCTCAGCAGGCGCACGACCGCCGATACGGAGGGCCGGTACAAGTCCATCTCGTCGAGCAGGTTGCGGATACGGCCGGCGCCGGGCATGTTGCTGTCGATGGTGCCGGCCATTTTCCAGATGAAGCGCGACAGCATGCCGGCGGCCACCGTGTCGCCGAAACAGGGTTCGCTGAAGGCGCGGTATTTTTCCTGTTGCCACTTGTGCGGCTGCCATCCGCGGGAGGGCTTCCACAGGGCGGTGGCGCGCGAGTTGTCCTGGTCGCGCCACTGGCCGTGGGTGGCGAGCAGGCGCAGCCCGGTATCGGCGAAGTAGAACGGCATGCAGGGATACATGTCGTCTGCAGGCGTGCCCATCTGCGCGGCGACCCAGGCGCGGTAGCTGTCGCTGATGTCGAGCGCGGTGATGCCGAGGCATTCTTCGTAAAACATTTGCCGCGCCTCGGGCACCACCTGCAATTCCTTGTCGTGATTGCCGACGATGGGGATGATCGTGACCGCGATGCCGCGTGCGCGCAGCCCGGCGAGGCTCTCGCGCATCCAGTAGAAGAAGCCGGAGTACGGCTGCTCGCTGCGCTCGGGGCGCTTGGACGCGTGGATGGCGACGATGTCGCGCATGGTCGCGAGGATGATTTCAGCGAAACGCGGATGGTCGCGCTGCCACGGGTAGACGCCCGCCTCGGCCCACTTGCTGGTGCGGATGAGGTCGACGATGTCGCCATTGAGGATGAGCAGCAGTTCGTCGATGCGCTGTTCCGGTGCCGTGTGCGCCTTGTCGCCGGGATTGCAGACGGCGAATTCGAGCTGCTCGAAGAAGAGCTGCCAGTCGGTCTCGGAAGCGGTCTGGTTGCCGACGCTGCAGTCGGTGCAGTGGATGTCGCTGATCAGCACGCAGAGCCTGTTCCTCCCGGCGGTGCCGGACGGCCACAGCACGAGGCCGGGCGGGAGTTCGCGCTCAGCCATGGGCATGCTCGCGCAGGAAGCTGATCAGATGCGGGAAGACGTCGTTCGCCACATTCTTGCCCATGAAGATGTCCTGGTGGCCATAGCCGGGGAAGACATGCAGGCGGTGGCGCCCGGGGACGATTTGTTCCAGGCGTTCGTGACAGCGGATGTTGGAATCGGCGAACACGCGGTTGTCCTGGCCCTGGATGAACAGGATGGGCGTGCGGATCTCGGCGGCATGCTCGAGGTAATTGTCGGGCAGCGCGGCGTAGCGCCGGTTGCCGGGCTCGAACTTGACGGCGGTATTGTCTGCCGAAACCATCTTGTGCACGTGGCGGTAGTAGTGCACGTCAACGCCGCCGAACAGGTCGCCGAGGCGGTCGTGCGTCACTTTCAACATGTTCTCGTGGTTGAACAAGGCGGGCCGGCCGGTGCCCCACATGAAGCTGAGCATGTGGCATTCCGGCGAGTCGCATTCCTGGTGCAGCAGGCCGGCGCCCATGGCGATGAGCTTGCCGACCGACCATCCGGGCTGGCGCCGCCAGCTCGGGTTGTAGTACTCGATGCCGAGCAGGTAGTCGGACGCCCACGGACCGAGCGCGAGCTTGAGTCCGGACCAGCCGGGCACGCAGGGTGTGAGCGCCACGCTGTTGAGGATCACGCTGGAGACGCCCTGCACGGTCTTGCCGAACAGGCTCATTGCCATCGTGAGCGCACCGACGCAGTGGGCGATGACGTGGATGCGGCGGTGCGGCCCGATGTGACGGCGCAATTCCGCGATGGCGGCCGGATGGTCGAACAGGGCGATGTCGTCGAAGTTGTAGCGGCTGCGGGCGAGGTTGTACGGGAAGCGGCAGCTGCCGCGGTAGTCCAGCGTCCACACGTCCGGAAAACCTTCGTCTAGCAGCGTCTGCACCAGGTTCTGGTGCTCCGGCATGATGAACATGTCGGAGGAGCTGGTGAGGCCGTGCACCACCAGCACGACGTCATCGCTCGTGCCGCGCGAAAAGCGGGTGAGGTTGAGCGACAGTCCATCGGCGGTGGTGAAGGGATGCACGGTCGCCGCCGCGCCCTGCACGCCTTCCAGCGTGAACCGGGCGTAGCTGCGCTGCGGCTGGCTGGGTGCGGGCGGGAGATGCGGGCCGTACACATCCCACAGCTTGCCCGCGAAGAAGCGGCCGAAGGCGACGAGGCCGGCGAAGCTGGTGCCGCCCTGTGCATCGGTGGCGCGCAGGCCGCGCAGCACCTGCATGAAATCGAGCAGGCCGAGGCTGATGATGCCTGTCAGACGCAGCGCGGCTTGCGCCGGTTTGCCGGGATCGACATGGCCGCGATACACATTGACGAACAGCGTCGTGGTGTCGTGCCACAGGTCGAAGGGCGCGGTGTGCTGCACCTGCTTGTTGCCGACGAAGGTGACCGGTTCGCCCGAGGGCGTGGTGCAGTACACCTGGTAGTACATGACCTTGCGGTCGCGGTCGGCGGTGTCGGGCATCAGGCGGAAGGTGCCCGACTGCACCGGGCAGATGCCGCCGAGCAGCGCGCAGTCGACATGGCCCTCCAGCGTGCCGGCGTGGCCGTCGGTGTGCAGGAAGGCATGCAGGTCGGCGATGCGGACGGTCACATGCAGCGCGAGTTCATGGCCGGCCTTCTCGCCGTCGGCATAGCCGTCCGCAAAGGTTGTCGCTTCGGCGCTGACGCAGCCCTTCATCACTTCGGCAAACGCGATCCTCACGCCGCGCAAATCATCGGCCATTCGTATCCTCTCTGAGTTGTTTGTTTTTTTAGTCCGGTGTCGTTCGCAGAACGCTTACAGGTCAGCGTCCGGCGCCGTGCCCGTCACGTCGTGCGCAATCCATTCGGACAGCGCCGTGATGGTCGCCACCGGATTGGCGCCGAGCGCCGTCGGCACGAGCGAACCGTCGGCGACATACAGTCCCTGGTAGCCGAACACCCGTCCGCGTTCCCCCTGCCGGGCGCTCACGACCCCCTGCTCCGGCGTATCGGCAAGCGCGCAACCGCCGAGCGGATGCACCGTGACGTTGTTCTTGACCGGCCACAGCCAGGTCGGCAAGGGCACGTAGTGCCGCGCGCCGATGAAGCGGGTGAAGCGTTCGCCGAGGCTGAGGATGGCGTCGTACAGGCTGCGGTTGCTTTCCTGCGGCCAGTCGATGTCGAGGTAGCCTTCCTTGTTCAGCCGCAGCACGCCCCTGGCGTTGTCGAGGCCCATGCACAGCAGTACCGCACTGTACTTGGACAGGTCGTGCGAGAAGAGCTTTTGCACCATGTACCCGACGCTGCTGTGCTTGCGGCCGGGGTAGAACTTGTCGAATGCGTAGGCGAATACCTGCTTGCAGGTGGTCCAGAGCATCGCGAACGGGTTCATCACCGGGCCGAGCGCAGCGGTGGCCCAGCCGACCTGGGTCGGGTAGCTGGCATCCTGCAGCAGGAAGGCCTGGCTGCGGTCGAGGTCCTTGTACAGGCGGTGGTCGATGTACTGGGTGATGACGGGGCCGTAGGTGGAGTTGACTTCCTTTTCGCCGTCGACCGCGAAGGCGAGGAAGTCGCCGTTTCCGGAAAACCTCTGGCCGAGGCGTGGCGAAACGCGCGGCAGCGTCTTGTGCACGTCGCGGTTGCGCATCAGCAGTTCGTTGGTGCCGAGCGTGCCGGCGGAGACGACCACGCGGCGCGTCGTGACGCTGTGCGTGCCACCCATGCGCAGGTCGCGGAAATAGACGCGGTAGCCGTGGCCGCCGTCGCCGTCGGGATCGTCGGCATGAGCGGCATCGAGCGGCACGATGCGCTCGACTTCGCACTGCGTGCGCACCGCGGCCTGGTAGCGCTTGCGGGCGACGTGCAGGTAATTGTGGTCGACCGAGTTCTTGGCCTGCACGTTGCAGCCGATGTCGCATTCGCCGCAATAGGTGCAGGAGGTCTGCAGGGCGCCGTAGCGATTGGCTTCCTGCACGCCGAGCGGCAGCGGGCGGTCGCTGGCTTTGTAGGTGTAGCCGTTGCCGAAGTAGACGCAGATGTCGGCCATCTTCGTCGGCAGGCCGGCTTCGCGGGCGAATTCCTGGAAGCGTTCGGTGCGGCGGATCGTGCGCCGGTCGTCTTCGCCGTCAGCTGGCGGCACCGGCCTCGCGCCGAGCACTTGCCGCGCCACCTCGTAGTACGGCGCAAGAACGTCGCGCCTCAGCCCGGCCGGCCAGCCCTGCTCGAACACCGCGGCTGGCGGGGGCAGGAAGACGTTGGCGTAGATCTGTGAACCGCCGCCGTAGACCGCCGAGGTGACGGTATCGATCTTGTCGAAATGGCGGATATCGAACATGCCGGTGAGATGGCCGCGCGCTGCCTTGCGCTGGTGTACCGCGCGCGGCCGCCGGGCACTGTCGCCGTCCGGGCACCAGACGTTGTCGGCCATTTCGGCCGGACTGCGCGGATACGCGCCCAGGGGATATTCCCGTCCCCGCTCCAGTACCAGGATCTTCCCCGGCCATTTCCGTGACAAACGGGCGGACATGACAGCGCCGCCAAAGCCGCTGCCGATGACCACCGCCTCGTGCTGAAGTGCGGTATTCACATGGACCTCCCGGGTGCGGCCTGCCTCCCGGGGGCCGCAATTGTAAGAAATTGTTTCCCGGGATCATATTTGATTTCGATTAGTACATGTTAGTTTTTGACCACAAGTGCAGAGCTGGCGGTTACCCGGGCGGAGACTCGCCCCCCGCATACTGTTACGATACTATTTCTCGTTGGTAACATTTTGAAACAGGTGGGTGGATGCGGTCTTCGTTTCACTTCATGCGCTATTTTGGGGTCTTTTGCCTGCTGCTTTTGGTAGCGGTATCAGCGCGCGCGGCAGACCTGCACCTGGACGGCAAGCCGCAACCCAAGCCCTTCAACCTGACGCCTTACTGGGCGACGCTGGAAGACGTGCAGCATGAATGGGACATCGGCGACATCAGCAGCGAGGCGTTCCGGTCCCGTTTCACCCGCCCGCGCCTGGAAAACGATTCCATCAACTACGGCCTGACCCGTTCGGCCATCTGGCTGCGCATCACGATTGCCAATACCTCCGGTGCCGACCTTGAGCGCCTGCTTGAAGTCGCTTTCACCCACTTGCACAACGTCGATTTCTTCCTGCCGTCCGGCGAAGGCTTCACGCGGATCTCGACCGGCCACTCCAAGCCGTTCGCCATGCGCATGGTGAACCACCGGAATTTCATCTTCCCGCTGCGCATTCCCGCGGGCACGGAGATCACCTATTACATGCGGGTGGCCACCGGCACCACCCTCGACATCCCGACCAGGCTGTGGGAGCCGAAGGCCTTCGAGCAGGAAAGCCTGCATGAGTACATCGGGCAGGCGCTCTATTTCGGCATGCTGCTGGCGCTCGGCCTGTACAACCTGCTGCTGTTCGCTTCCATGCGCGACCGCACCTATCTGTACTACGTGATGTTCGTCGGCGCCAACGCGCTCTCGGTCATCGCCTTCAGCGGCGTGGCTTACCAGTTCCTGTGGCCGGAATCGCCGCAGTGGTCGATGATCTCGTCGATGATCGGGTTCGCGCTCACGGGCATCACGCTGATGCTGTTCCAGCGACGGCTGCTGGCCACCGATGTCACCGTGCCCGTGCTGGACAAGGTGATGAGCGCAATGATCGCCCTGAACGTCCTGCAGATGATGGGGTTCTGGGTGCTGCCCTATCAGAGCATCATCGGCACCGGCATCACGCTCGACATGCTCAACATGCTGCTGGCGCTGGTGGTGGGCATCGCCTGCAAGATGCGCGGCCAGCGCAGCGCGCGCTTCTTCCTCCTGGCCTTCAGCTGCCTGGTGTTCGCCGCGGTGCTGACCGCGCTGCGCAGCTATGGCATCAAGGGCATTCCGAATTTCATCATGGTGTACGGCATCCAGATCGGTTCCGCGCTGGAAATGCTGCTGCTCTCCCTGGCGCTGGCCGACCGCTTCAACCAGATGAAACGCGAGAAGGAAAACGCGCAGCAGCAACTGGTGGACAGCCTGAAGCGCTCCGAGCGCATTCTGGAGCAGCGCGTGGCCGAGCGTACCACCGAACTGCTGCGCACCAACCGCGAGCTGCTCGAACATGAAAAGGCGCTGCAGGCCGCCAAGGAAGTGGCGGAAGAAGCCTCGCGCATGAAGTCAGCCTTCCTTGCCAACATGAGCCATGAAATCCGCACGCCGATGAACGCGGTGATCGGCATGGCCTACCTTGCCTTGCGCACCGACCTCACCGGCAAGCAGCGCGACTACGTGGAAAAAATCCATCGCGCCGCCGTTTCGCTGCTGGGGATCATCAACGACATCCTCGATTTCTCCAAGATCGAAGCCGGCAAGCTGACCATCGAAAAGACCGATTTCTCGATCCACGATGTGCTGGCCAATGTCAGCACCGTCACCAGCCAGCGTGCTGCGGAGAAGGGCCTGCGCTTCGAGTTCGACGTCGCCGACGACGTGCCGGTACACCTGAACGGCGATCCGCTGCGCCTCGGCCAGATCCTGATCAACCTGATCAGCAATGCGATCAAGTTCACGCCGCGCGGCAAGGTGCAGCTGCGCTGCCGTGTCGTATCGAGCGGCAAGGACAGCGTGGAACTGTGCTTCGAGGTGGAAGACACCGGCATCGGCATGTCGGCCGAGGAGCAGGCCAGACTGTTCCAGGCTTTCAGCCAGGCCGACGATTCGACCACGCGCAAGTACGGCGGCACCGGCCTCGGTCTGGCCATCAGCCGGCGCCTCGTGGAAATGATGGGCGGCAGCATGACGCTGCAGAGCCGGGAAGGCGCGGGCTCGACCTTCACCTTCCTCCTGCGCTTCGGCCTCGGCACGCAGACCGCCATATCGCTGCCCAGCCTGCCGGAACGCCTGCTCGGCTGCCGCGTGCTGGTGGTCGACGACAATCCCGCCGCGCGCGAGATCCTGACCAACATGGTCGATGGCTTCGGGCTGCGGGTGAATGCGGTATCGAATGCCTCCGACGCGCTGGTCGCGATCCGCAACGCCGACCTCGGCATGCCCTACGACCTCGTGCTCGCCGATCTCGGCATGCCGGGCATGAACGGTATCGAGCTCGCCCGCGCCATCCGTATTACAGGCCTCGCCCACCTGCCCAAGTTCATTCTCGCCACCGCGTTCGGCCGCGACGACGTGCTGCGGCAGGCGGACGATGCGCCGGTCGATGCCGTGCTGTTCAAGCCCGTCGACCAGTCGCTGCTGCACGACACTTTCGTCAACGTACTGGCCAAGGATGCAGGCACACATCGCACCGCGGCGCCGCAACAGCACCTGCCGCGCTTTGACGGCTGCCGCGTCCTCCTGGTCGAGGACAATGAGATCAACCAGCAGATCGCACGCGAGATGCTGGCCGCCACGGGCCTGCAGGTGGACATCGCCGGCAATGGCCGCGTGGCGGTGGACAGGCTGCTTGCCGCAGGACCGGCGGTCTACGACCTGGTGCTGATGGACATCCAGATGCCGGAGATGGGCGGCCACGCCGCGACCCGCCGCATCCGCATGGATGAGCGCTTCGAAGGCCTGCCCATCGTCGCGATGACGGCGCACGCGACGCATGAAGAGCGGGAAGCCTGCATCAAGAGCGGCATGCAAGACCACATCACCAAGCCGATCAACCCGGCGCATTTCTACCAGACACTGACCCGCTGGCTGACGCCCGCGCCCGCCGGCGTGGCATCCGGCATTACCGCTGTGCGCGGCGAGCAGGAAGCGCCTGTTTTCATCCCCGGCTTCGACACTGCCGACACGCTGGAACGGCTGTCCGGCGACGTGGGGCTTTACCACCGGGTGCTCGGCATGCTGGTGCCCAGTCTGGGCACGGCGGTGGACCAGCTCGCTGCGGCAGTTGCAAGCTCGGACCACGCGGGGATGAAATCCGTCGTGCACAGCATTCGCGGCATGGCCGCTAATGTGGGTGCGACGGAACTGACGGGGGTTGCGGCGGAGCTTGAGGAAATGCTGGCGCAGCAGCGCGAAAGTGAGGAACAGGTGGCGCGGTTCCAGGTGCTGGCGGAACAGACGCTGCAGCTTGTGCAGGCGGCGCTGGCTGAGAGGAAGGTGACGGTGGATTGAGGGAGGGGTTCGTTCCGGATTGCTGTTCTTTGTGCGCTTGGTGGGTTTCGCTGCGCTCTACCCACCCTACATTTCTTTATAGAGGACCGTAGGGTGGGTAGAGCGAAGCGAAACCCACCAAGCGCATAGAGAACTGTGCGCGAGCGCCCCCTACTCCCCCGTCAACTGCACATACAAATTCGGCAACACCTTTGGCAAGGTCTCCGCATCCCGCACGACCACATACCCGTTCGCGCCAAAAAGATGCGGCAAATATTCCCCCGCCTTCTCGTCAATCGTCACGCAAAACGGCGTGAGCCCCAGACGGCGTGCTTCCTGTACCGCCACGCGCGTATCTTCGATGCCATAACGCCCCTCGTACTTGTCGAGGTCATTCGGCTTGCCGTCGGTAAGAATAAGCAGCAGCCGGCGCGAAGTCTTCTGCTTGGAGAGGATCGCCGCGGAATGCCGTATCGCAGCGCCCATCCGAGTGTAGAAACCCGGTTTCAACGCCGCGACACGCCCGCGAATCGCTGCGTCGTAGCGTTCGTCGAATCCCTTGATCAGGTGGTAGCGCACGTTTTCGCGGCGCACGGATGAGAAGCCGTACAGCGCAAAGCGGTCGCCGGTGGCGCCGAGGGCTTCGCCGAACAGCATCATGCTGTTGCGGATGACATCGATAACGCGCGCCGAGTTGCTGACCCAGGCATCGGTGGAGAGCGAGAGGTCGGCCAGCAGGAGGCAGGACAGGTCGCGCTGCTGCCGCCTGCTGTCGATGTACAGGCCGGGCTCGGCGGTCGGCAGGCCGCTGGCCTTTTCGGCTGCATGACGCACGCAGGCGTCGAGGTCGAGGTCGGTGCCGTTGGCCTGCGCGCGCAGGCGTGCGCGTTGCGAACTCAATGCCTGGAACTGGCTGCGCAGCCGGCGCGCAGCGGGACGAAGATCGACCGGCAGCTCGCACGGTTGCGCATCGCGCGCGAGCAGCATTTGCAGCCGGCAATGCGCGGGCTGCATCTGCTGCTTCCGGTAATGCCATTCGGGCAGCAGGATGCCGTCGGCGAGCACGAGGTCGTCGTCGGCTTCGGCCGGCAGGTCGAGGTCGAAGCGGATGCGGCTGGCGGTGGTCTTGCCGTCGTTGGCGACGCTGAGGACGTCGAGGTCGTTGGCGGCCTTTACCGCGTCGTCGTTGTCGTCTTCATCCAGCGAGCGGTTGACCTTGACGTACTCGGCCCACGTGAACAGGCTCTCGGCGCGGAACAGCAGGACGAACGGGTTGTCGGCCTTGGGCATGTCGACATTTTCGGCACTGCGCTTGCGCGCTTCGGCATCCTTGTTGACCTTGCCGCCTTCCGGCTGTTGCGGCTCGCCCTTGGCCGGCCTGCGCTGCTCGCCGGCCGGCAGCGGCGGCTCCGGGTGCAGCCACAGCGGCACCGGGAACGGCGGCCGTTCGCCGGGGACGAATTCGTTGATCGATCCGGGTTCGCACAGGGCATCGCGGATTGCCTGCTCCGCCTGCTTTTCGGCGGCGGGCAGGCGCGCTGCATCGCCGCGCCGGAGAAGTTCCGCTTCCACCAGTTTGCGGTAGCGTGCCGCCATGCCGGGCAGCGCTTCCAGCGTCGCGCGCGCAGCTTCCTGGTTGCGCACGATCCATGCCGCTTCCGGTGCGACGTCGTGCGCAGCCAGCGCGAGGAGCCAGAGATAGAGTTCGCGGTTGAGGGCGCGTTCGGGATACAGGTCGATCGATGCCGGCAGGTGCAGCGTGGCATCGTCCGTCCATGCCAGTTCGACGCGTTCGCCAATGCCGGCGATGCGCTCCATCCAGCTGCGCCGCGCGCCATGCGCGGTGGCGGTGCCGGCGCGCACGTTCAGGCCGGCATCGCCGCCGAGGGCGCGGAAGAATACCGGGGCCAGCTTCTCGATTTCCTTCAGTTCCACACGCGCCTGCGGGAAGCCGCGGTAGGCGGTGCGCGTAATCAGCTTGTCCCACAAGCCGCCGACGAATTCTTCCATGTCTATTCCTTGCCGCCGGTCTGGATCGGCGTGATCTTGATGGTGCGGGCCTCACGCATGTTGAACGCGGCTTCCGACTCGGCGCGCAAGTCCTGCACCCAGTCGAGCAGCGCGCCCTTGGGGTTCTCGGCTTGCGTATGGTCGCAGGCGTCGACGCATTGCCCGCATTGCACGCAGGCGAACATCATGCGCTTGACGTTGCGCGGGTTGAGCCGCATCGGGCAGACGTGGTCGCAGGCAGAGAAGCAGGTGGAGCAATCCTTGGCGCGTTCGCGCTGGAAGCCGACCACCATCGCCTTGTCGTTGCCCATCCATGCGAGACTCTGGAAGAAGCCGACCGCGCAGGCATAGCGGCAGAACAGGTGCCGCGCGAACATGAATTCGACGAAGAAAGCAATCGTCGCTGCCGTCAGGAAGATCGACTGGTTGCGCGTCAGCGTCCAGTTCCAGATATTGCCGTAGATCTCGGCCGGCGGCAGCAGGTAGGTCAGCAGCACCACGGCCCATAACATCGCGCAACCGATCACGAGCGGAATGACGCCCAGCCACCAGATCGCATCATGCGGCGTTTCAGTGCCGTCGGCATTACGCGTCGGCAGCGGTTTCTTGTCCCACAGGCTTTGCTTGCCGATGGCGCGGCGCAAGGTCTGGTTGATGGTTTCGACCACGGAAAAATGCGGACACAGCCAGCCGCAATACAATCGTCCCCACTTCCAGCTGACATAGATCAGTGCGCCGCCAACGCCGAGCAGCGGCAGGAAGGCGCGCAGGATGATGTTCATCGATGCCTGTGTTGCGCTCGCACGCCCGGCGAGAAAATCATCCAGGCCCAGCGTCCAGTCGAAGCCAAACAGGATGAAATGCTTGACGTTGAGGTCGAGCCGGAAGATGTCGAAGACCGGCGCGAGGATGAACAGCAGGAAGAATCCGGCCTGAGTCAACTGGCGCCAGCGTTGTACCGGCACCCCAAGCCATCCCGCCTTGCGCGTGCCCGTCGCCGGCGCCACACGCGGGCCGGTCGATGGTCGGCTGAGCGGCATTACCATTTACGGCTCCCGATCAAAGGATAGACATAAGTTTGCCCTGCCATTGCCCGTGACAGCCCGAACACGCCGATGAGGACGAGGGTTGCGTGGCAGCAGAGCACATAAAGAATCATCACGATCCATGTCGCCGGCACGAACAGGCCGCCGAGCGCGAGAATGCCCAGCGCCACCGCCGTGAGGAGGACACCTGCCCAGAGGCTTGCCACCAGCGTCTGCTTCAGGTGGCAGCGCACCAGTTCGTTCGTGCTTGTGCGATGCCGGTACGCCAGCCAGAGTAGGCCGATGAATGCCAGCCCCGGAAACAGCAGCAGGTTGAGCAGGTAGAGCACCTCGGCCTGGACGGCAGCCGGTGCATCGGCTTCCGTGTTCATCGTCCGAACGTTGCCTTGATGACTTCGAGCAGGGCCGTCGCCGTGTCGGCGTCATCGGTCAACGGTTCGACCAGTGCGGCTTCGCACGCATCGACCGGATCGCATCCGGCGCGCATCAGGCTGGCCGCATACACCAGCAGTCGCGTGGAAACGGCCTCCTCGAGGTCGTGGTCCTTGAGCTGACGGAAGTGGCCGGCGAGCGTCACCAATTGCAGCGCCTGCATCTGCTCGATGCCGGTTTCGGCAATGACGATCTTCTGTTCCAGCTCGGCCGGCGGGAAGCCGAAATTGATTGCGACAAAGCGCTGGCGCGTCGACGGTTTCAGGCTCTTGAGCAGGTTCTGGTAGCCCGGGTTGTACGACACGACAAGCATGAACTCGTCAGGCGCGTGCAACTCTTCGCCGGTACGTTCAATCGGCAGGATGCGGCGGTCGTCGGTCAGCGGATGCAGTACTACCGTCGTGTCCTTGCGCGCCTCGACGACTTCATCCAGATAGCAGATGCCGCCCTGGCGTACCGCGCGGGTGAGCGGGCCGTCGGACCAGATCGTCTGGCCGTCGCCGATAAGATGACGGCCGACGAGATCCGCGGCAGTGAGGTCGTCGTGGCAGGCGACGGTGATGAGCGGACGCGCCATGCGTGCGGCCATGTGTGCGACGAAGCGTGTCTTGCCGCAGCCGGTCGGCCCCTTGATCAGGAGCGGCAGGCGGTTGCGATAGGCATGTTCGAACAACGCGCATTCGTTGCCGACCGGTTGGTAGAAAGGCACCTTTAGGGAATCCATCAGGCCGGGAGCGGTAATGTCGTTCATGGTCATTCTCCGATTAAGTCTGTTGTTCAGTTCAACGAGGCGCGAAATGCGTAGCCGATGGCGCCAAGCACCACGATCAGCCAGCCGAGCACCACCCAGCGCCACGGCGCGGACACGTCGCGCAGGGCCATGAAGCGGTCGATCACGATGCGTCCCTTGAGCAGGGTCGCCAGCAGTACCGGCAGCAGGACAGTGGCCCCCGATACGCCCGCTTCCGCGAGGCCGAAGGTCACGGCGGTCAGGACTAACAGGACCAGCCAGTCGCGTGTGGATGCGTTGCTTGTCATGATCTCAATGTAATACGTAAATCAGCGGAAACAACACGATCCATACCAGGTCGACCATGTGCCAGTACGACGCACCGGTCTCGACGCCCGCATGGTCATGCGCGCTGTACCCCCCGCGCTTCGCCTTGAGCGCAATCGCGCCAAGAATCACCATGCCGAGGATGACATGCATGAAATGAAAGAAGCCGAGGAACAGGTAGAACATGTAAAACGTGTTGGTCGACATGCTGATGCCGGCCTCGACCTTGGCCGCGAATTCGATGAGCTTGAGGATCAGGAAGCCGCCGCCGCAGGCCATGGCGGCCGCGAGCCAGCGTGTGCAGCTTTGATGGCGGCCGACGCGGATGGTTTCCACGGCGCGGACCACAAAATAGCTGCTGGTAATCAGTAAAACGGTATTGATGACGCCGCTGACGCGATCCAGCTCGCGCTGCGACGCATTGAACAACTCGACATCGTTTGCCCGCGCAAACGCGTACACCACAAAAAAAATGCCGAACACCAGCAGTTCGGCAAGGATAAAGCACCACATGGCCAGGTCGCCCGGCAGACTGCGGCGTGCCTGTTGTGATGCTACGGGAGAAATAGTCAGGTTCACGTCTTTTTCCATCCCCGCCCGGCGCATCACACACCGGGCGGGATGTCAGTTTCAGGCAGTTGCCTTGCTGTCGCCCTTGAGGAAGAAGCTCAGGACATACAGCACGATACCAACCAGGAACACCAGGCCTGCACCTTCACGCAGCCAGTAGAACAATGCCACCTGGTCTTGTGCAGCCATGAAGGACATCGGTTGCGACGACACGCGCTGCAGCCAGACTTGCAGGATACCGGCAGCGGTCAGGAACAGGGTGATGAACACCATCGAGATCGTCATCAGCCAGAAGGACCACATTTCCAGTACTTGTGCACGTGCGCTGTTCGCCGGGCGTCCACGCATCAGCGGCATGGTGTAGCTGATCATCGTCAGCGTGACCATTGCATAGGCGCCGTAGAACGCCATGTGGCCGTGCGCCGCAGTGATCTGGCTGCCGTGGGTGTAGTAGTTCACCGGTGCCAGCGTGTGCAGGAAGCCCCACACGCCCGCGCCGAGGAAAGCCATCACGCCGGTGCCCAGTGCCCACAGCACGGCTGCCTTGTTCGGATGCTCGCGGCGGCGGCGGTTCACCATGTTGAACGCAAACACGGTCATCATGAAGAACGGAATCGGTTCCAGGGCGGAGAACACACTCCCCCACCATTGCCAGTATTCCGGTGCGCCGATCCAGTAGTAGTGGTGGCCGGTGCCGATGATGCCGGTGATCAGTGCCATGGCGATGATCACGTACAGCCACTTCTCGATCACTTCACGGTCCACGCCAGTGACCTTGATCAGCACGAAGGCCAGCATCGCGCCCATGATCAGTTCCCACACGCCTTCCACCCAGAGGTGAACCACCCACCACCAGTAGTACTTGTCCTTGACCAGGTTGGCCGGGTTGTAGAACGAGAACAGGAAGAAGATC
>NZ_DASRXF010000066.1:0-50068 GCF_035654295.1 Noviherbaspirillum sp.
GCGGAACGCACCTTCGTCGCCAACAAGCGGCTCAACGAACTCAATTCCATCGGCAAGGTGGAACTGGATGTCTCCGAATCCGAAGTCTCCAAGGCGCGGGCGGAAGTGTCGCTGATGACGGTATCGCTGGAGAAATGCCAGGTCGCCGCGCCCTTCGCCGGCCGCGTCGCCGAGCAGCGCGTGCGCGAGCAGCAATATGTACAGCCCGGCCAGCCGCTGCTCGACATCATCGACGACAGCGTGCTCGAACTGGAATTCATCGTGCCTTCGCACTGGCTCGCCTGGCTCAAGCCCGGCTACGCGTTCCAGGTGCGGATCGACGAGACCGGCAAGTCATACCCGGCCAAGGTGCTGCGCCTCGGTGCGCGCGTCGACCCGGTCAGCCAGTCGGTCAAGACCGTCGCGGCAATCGACGGCAACTTCCGCGAACTGATGGCAGGCATGAGCGGCAAGGTCACGGTCGCAGCACCCACGGGACAAAACTAAGCACTTCCGCCGAGGAGCAAGAGCATGAAAACAACGCACAAGAATCGCAGCAGGCTCGTCACCGCGAAACCGAAGCCCCTGGCCCTGGAAGCGCGCATCATGTTCGACGGTGCGGGCGTCGATGCGGCACTCGCCGCGCGCCAGGCAGCCGATGCCGTGGTGCGGGAAGCCGCACGCGCCGAACCGCCGGCCAAACCCGCGGCGGAAGCGCCGGCGCTTGAAGCTCCGGCCGCGCCCCGCGATCGCGCCTCCTCCCCTGACCTGTTCGCCGTGCCCGCCTCCAGCGGCGCACTCAACGATGCCGCATCCGCCGCGGCGCAGCACATCCGCGACTACCTGGCAGCCAATCCGGACGACGCCGCGCTGTTCAAACTGTTCAACGGCGGCGCCGACACGCCTTCGCAGGAATGGCTGGAAACGGCACGCGCGCTGCGCCAGGACATCCTTGAAGGACGCAACGCGGTACAAGTCGTCGAGATCGGCGGCAGCGAGATCGGCGGCGGCTTCGCCGCCTTTTCCGCGAACGGCCCCGGCGGTCGGGCGACGATCTTCGTCAACCGCGACTGGCTGGCGTCGAACCCGGCACCCGCCGCCCTTACCCGCGTGCTGGTCGAGGAATTCGGGCATGGCATCGATGCAGCGCTCAACGCCGGCCGCGACACGCGCGGCGACGAGGGCGAAACCTTTGCGGCAGCGGTCATGCGCTTCGACCTGGGCGAAGGCGACCGGCTGCGCATCGCGGCCGAGGATGACCGTTCCACCATCTTTGTCGACGGGCAGGCCTACGAGGTCGAAGAGGCGTCGTTCACCTTTGCCGGTGTCTACAAGGGCACGCCGAGTTCCTGGAGCCAGGAAGCCAACCAGATTGCCAACGTCACCACCGTGGTCGGCTCGCGCTTCAAGTTCACTTCTGCCGACCCGTCCGCGCCCTACTTTTCCGGCAACAATGTTGCCGGCACGCTGTCCTACGTGGACGGCAGCGGGCAAATCAAGAGTGTCGACGGCGTAATCAGCCGCCTGTTCAAGACCAACGGCACGGTGCAGGGTTTGTTCTTCTACGCCTGGGGCAACACCACGCTCATCGGCGACGCCGCCACTGATGCGGCGGAGACCACCTACCTGCTGGTCCTCGACCCGTCGAAGTTCAGCGCCGGCGGCACCTACCGCACCAGCTCCGACCCGGTCGACACCGCGATCAACAAGCTGATCGTGCCGAACAGCGCGCCGGTCGCCGTGAACGACGCGGTATCCGTGTCGGAGGGCGGCAGCATCAGCGGCAATGTGCTTGCCAACGATACCGACGCGAACCTCGACGCCCTGTCTGTCGCCGGCTTCAAAATCGGCTCGGCGGCAGGCGTGCTCAACCAGGACAATGCGATCGCAGGCGTCGGCACGCTGCGCGTGAACGGCGACGGCAGCTATACCTTCACACCGGAGTCCGGCTACACCGGGCCGGTTCCAGTCATCACCTACACCGTGTCTGACGGCCAGGCCACGTCCTCCGGCAGGCTGACGATCACCATCACGCCGGTCAACGATGCGCCCTCCGGCGCGGACAAGACCATCACGCTGCTCGAAGATTACAGCTACACCTTCGCCGCATCGGATTTCGGCTTCAGCGACGCGAACGACAACCCGGCCAACGCCCTGCTGTCTGTCAGGATCGCCAGCCTGCCCGCCGCCGGCACGCTGAAACTGAACGGTGTCACGGTGACACTGAATCAGGAGATCGCGGCCGCCGACATTGCAAAGCTGGTCTACACCCCCGCGGCGAATGCCAGCGGCACCTCCTACGCCGCGTTCAGCTTCCACGTGCGTGACAACGGGGGCACCGCGAACGGCGGTAACGATACCGACCCGACGGCGAGGACGATCACCTTCAACGTGACGGCGCAGAACGACGCACCCGTCGGCGTGGCGGATGCGGCGACGGCCAAGGAAGCCGGCGGCACGAACAATGGCACCGCTGGCGAGAACCCCGCCGGCAATGTGCTCGACAACGACACCGACGTCGACAGCGGCGACACCAGGACGGTTGCAGCGGCTTCGAGCGCCGCACAAGCCAGCACGAACGTCGCAACGAACACGACGATCACCGGTCTGTACGGCACGCTGACGATCAGCGCCGACGGCACCTACAGCTACGCGGTCGACAACGGCAATGCAACTGTGCAGGCACTGCGGTCGTCGTCGAACACCTTGGCCGAGACCTTCAGCTACACGGTGCGCGACGCCGGCGGCCTGTCGTCCTCGGCCACGCTGACGGTAACGATCCAGGGCGCGAACGACAATCCGGGCGCGGTCAACGACACCAATACCGCCAAGGTGCACCTGTCCGGCGGTTACGATCCGGGCGTGAATGCCAGCGGCAATGTGCTTGCCAACGATACGGACGTGGATGGCAACGGCGAGACCAAGACCTTCACCGGTTTCACCTCCACCTTCACCGGGCAAGGGATGACGAGCTCGGGGACGAGCTACACCGGTACCGTAATCACCGTCGCATCGGTTTCCGGTATCGTCGCGGAAAACATGGGCACCAACGGCTCCGAAAAGGGCGACCGTCTCTACATCAACAACGTCGAGACAGCTTTCTATGTCAAGAGCGTCAACGCGACGACCAGGGAAGTAACGCTGTACAGCAGCAATACGGGGAATGTGACCGTCAACAATGGCGATACCCTCACCTTCAAAGCGACAAAGCCGAACGGCGACGTCGAGCCGAACGGCGCGCACGACACCACCACGGCAGTCGTCGGCCAGTCGGCCAGCAGCACCCTAGCCATTTCATCGGGCATGTCCAAGATCCAGACTGGCATGACCGTGAGCGGCACCGGCATTCCGGATGGCACGACGGTTGCCGGCGTCGATACAGCAAACTCGAAGATCACCCTGAGCAATGCCGTCCTGCTGTCGTCATCGACACAGCTCACCTTCACCCTGACACAGACTGCGGGCACCTTCCACGGCCAGTACGGCACCCTGGCGCTGCAAAGCTCCGGAGCCTACACCTACACGCCGTACACTGACTTGATCAGCATCCCCGTCGGCTCCAGCGCCAATGAAACGTTTACCTACAGCATCGTTGACGCCGCCGGCGCGCAAAGCACCGCGACGCTGACGATCACCGTGCTCGGTTCCGTCAACCTCGACCCGAGCGCGAAAGCCGATACCCGCAGCGTGACGGAAGCCGCCAACAGTGCCGCCCCTTCCGTGATCAACGGCAATGCCCTCGGTGCAGCCGGCGCGGAAAGCGGCGATGTGGCCGATACCACGCCCGACGGCACTGCGCCGCTCAACATCGTTAACGCATGGCTCTCCGGCGCGGGCAGCGAAACGGCGGTGACCACCAACACCGGCATCTCCGGCCTGTACGGCAGCCTGACGATCAGCGCCGACGGCAGCTACAGCTATTCGCTCGACAACACAAATGCGAATGTGAATGCCCTCGCGAACGGCCAAAGCCTCACCGAGACCTTCTTCTACCGAGTGCAGAACGCGTCCGGCAAGCAGAGCGTCGCCAGCATCACGGTCACCATCAACGGCGCGAACGACGCGCCGGCAGGCGTGAACGACACCGCTTCCGCCATCGAGGCAGGCGGCGTTGCCAATGCCAGCGCCGGCTTCAATCCGAGCGGCAAGGTGCTGTCCAACGATACCGACGTCGAAGGCAACAGCCTTTCCGTCTCGGCCATCACTGGCGGCACCGTGGGCGGCACGACGGCGGGAAGTTACGGCTCGCTCGTCCTCAATGCCGACGGCAGCTACACCTATAACCTTAGCAACGGCCACGCGGATGTCGAAGCACTCGGCCCGGGCGGCATGCTGACCGACACCTTCACCTACACCGTCAGCGACGGCAATGGCGGCACATCGACAGCGACGCTGACCGTGACCATCCACGGCGCCAACGATGCGCCGGTCAACGCCTTGCCGTCGAGTTCGCCCACCGTTGCCGAAGGCAATCCGCTCGCGCTTACCGGCATCACCGTGGCTGATGCGGACGACGCCAGCCTGACCGTCCGGCTGACGGTCGTGAACGGCACGGTTACCATCGACAACCTGAACGGTGCAAGCAAGACCGGCGGCGACAACGGAACGTCGACCATCACGCTCAACGGCACCAAGGCACAGCTCAACGCCGCGCTGGCCACCTTGCGTTACGAGGGCGCCCCGGAGTTCACCGGCACCGACACGCTGACGGTGACGACGACCGATACGGCGGGCCTGTCGGACGTGGACACGCTTGGCATCACCATCACGCCCGACGACAGGCCGGTGACTGTCCAGGGCAGCATTGTCAACGAAGCCTCGCCCTACGCCTTCTTCAAGGTGGGCGGCGCGGCCGGTCAGAAAGTCTCGCTCGCGCTTTCGACGACAGGAAGCGGCGCCGGGCACGCAGACAGCGGCACCGACTTCGCGCCGGGCATGGAGTATTTCGACGGCGCCGCCTGGCAGACCTATACCGGCGGCTTCGTCTCCATCGCTTCCAACGGCACTCTGCTCGTGCGCGTTGCCGTCCTCAACGACGGCACCCACGAAGGTGCGGAAACCTTCCGTCTCACCGCCGCCAACAAGAACGGCACGGCCGCCGCCGCGAATTCCACGATCAAGGACGACGGCACCGGCAGCATCTTCCTCGACGCCAACACCACCGGCACGCCGAACGTATCGACCGATGGCGGCTATCCGCAGTACCTGGACGACGACCGCGCCCTGGCCGTCAACAGCATCACGGTCAATGAGGCTTCTCCCTACGCCGTCTTTACCGTCACGGGCAGCGCCGGCCAGATCGTCGGCCTGTCGCTCGCCGGCGGCACCGCCGCCGTCGGCACGGACACCGGCACTGCGCTCCAGTATTACGACGGTGCAAACTGGCAGAATTACAACGGCACCTCGGTCACGATGACCGCACCCACCCTGCTGGTGCGCGCGCAAGTCAAGCAGGACACGGCCTACGAAGGCGCCGAAACATTCGGCCTCGTCGCCACCAACCTCGGCGGCGGCGACCCGGCGCTGGGCGTTGCCACCATCGTGGACGACGGCACGGGAATCACCCACACCGGTGCAATCAGCGGCGGCGCTCCAGTCACTTCCGGCAGCGGCCTCGACGATGACCGTACGTTGGAGGTTAGCGGCACCACTGTCAACGAAGCCTCGCCCTATGCCATCTTCACGGTGGCCGGCAATACCGGCGAGCAGGTTGCGCTGGCACTGCACAACGACAGCGACAGCGGCAAGATCGCCGGCCAGGCCAACATCGACGCGTCGCAAGTCCTGCAAGTCTGGACCGGCACGCAATGGGAAAACTACGACAGCCAGTACCTGCCGGCCATCCAGTCGGGCGGCAAGCTGCTCGTGCGCGTGAACATTTCGGCCGAGCACGACGGTGCCTACGAAGGGGCCGAAGACTTCCGTCTCACTGCCACCTTCGCCAGCGGCGACGCTACCCGCAGCGCGACGGGCACGATGCACATCATCGACGACGGCACCGGCACCAAGTACCCGGGCACCGTCACCACGGTGACGCAAACCGCCAACAACGTGACCACCGTCGTGAGCAGCACGCCGAATGCATCGACCAGCAGCCTGGACGACGATCGCGTGCTGACGGTCAGCAGCCCGATCGTCAACGAGGCATCCGACCACGCCATCTTCACGATCACCGGCACCCCCGGCCAGACGGCATCGCTGCAGCTCATCGAACAGAGCGGCGCCGGTTACGCCGACATTCTCGAAACGCAGACACTGCAAGTCTGGGACGGCAGCAACTGGGTCGATTACACGAACGGCATCACCTTCCCCGCCGGCGGCACCGTCCTCGTGCGCGCCGATATCTCCGCGGAAAAAGACACGGTGTTCGAAGGTGCCGAGAGCTTCCAGCTGAAGGCGACCAGCACCTCGGGCAGCAGCGCGCTCACGGCGACCGGCACGGCCTCGATCAGGGACGACGGCACCGGCGTCACCTATCCCGGCACGGTCACGAACGGCGCGCCGGACACGGGCAGCACGAACCTCGACGACGACCGCGGCATCACCGTCAGCAGCCCTGTCGTCAATGAAGGCTCTGACTATGCCGTTGTCAGCGTCGCCGGCGCCGCGGGCTACGCCGTATCGCTGCAGCTTGTAGAAGGCAGCGGAAGCGGCTTCGCCGACATCAATCAGAACCAGACAATCAAGATCTGGTCCGGCAGCGCCTGGACCGATTACAACGGCAGCGCGACCATCCCGGCCGGCGGCACCCTCCTCGTGCGCATCGACATCAGCGCCGAACAGGACACGCCGTACGAAGGCAGCGAGACCTTCCAGGTCAAGGCAACGTACGCCACCGGCAACGGCGGCAGTCACAGTGGAACGGTATCCATCATCGACGACGGCACAGGCGTCAAGCACACCGGAACCGTAACGGGCACGACACCGGACACCGGTACCATCGGCCTGGACGATGACCGGGTCGGCGCACCCGTCCTCGTTGCCGACACGGCAACCGCGCACGAAGCCGGCGGCGCGAACAACGCCACCGCGGGCACGGACCCGAGCGGCAATGTGATGGGCAATGACAACGGCACCGGCATCACCGTGGTCAAGGCGCAGGCCGGCGGCACGCTGGACGGCAGTGCCGCGGCAGTGGCGGCATCGAGCACCTCGGCCGCCAACGGCACCTCGATCGAAGGAACCTACGGGACCCTCGTCATCGGTGCGAACGGCAGCTACACCTACACCGTCAACAACAACCATGCGGACGTGCAGGCCCTCAACACCGGCGACGTTCTCAAGGACACCTTCAGCTACCAGGTGCGCGACGCGGCCAACCAGACCTCGAGCACCACGCTGACGATCAGCATCAACGGTGCCAACGATGCGCCGGTCGCCTCGACGGCCGGCGGCAAGTCCGCCACCGTCGGCTCGGCGATGACGCCGTTCAGCGTCCCCGCCTTCACCGATATCGACAGCAGCACGCTCAGCTACAGCGCGAAGCTCGCCAATGGCGACAACCTGCCCGCGTGGCTGATCTTCGACAGCGCCACCCGTACCTTCAGCGGAACGCCCGCGTCCGGCGCCAGCGGCAACTACAGCATCAGGATCACCGGCAGCGACGGCGCACTGAGCAGCGATGTTACGTTCACGCTCACCGTCCTCAACCCCGGCGCGCCGGCGCAAACGGTGGCGATCACGTCGATGACGAAGGACACCGGCAGTTCGCAGAGCGATTTCGTCACGTCGGACGGCACGGCGAACCGCACCGTCGGCGGCACCATCAGCGCACCGCTGGGCGCCAACGAGATCGTGCAGGTATCCTTCGACGGCGGCCTCAACTGGAGCACCGCCACCACCAGCGGCACGGACTGGACCATCAACGACCCGAACGCACATGGCGGCGACTGGACGATCAAGGCGCGGGTGGTCAATACCGTGGCCAACCTCCAGGGAGCGACGGCATCGCAGGACGCCGTGCTGGACACGGCCGTACCGGGCGCGCCGACGGTCAACAACCTCGTCACGGACAGCACCACGCCAATCCTGACCGGCAATGCCGCAACCGGCAACGGCGAAACTCTCTCGGTGACCGTGAACGGTGCGACCTATACCGTGGTCCCGGCAAACGGCACATGGAGCCTGGACCTCGCAAGCGCCCAACCGGCCTCCGGCTCGCTGACCCCGCTCGTCCGCGGGCAGGCGTATGAAGTCCTGGCGACGATCAGGGACGCGGCCGGCAATGCTGCGTCCGACGTCACGGTGAACGAGTTGACGATTACGGCGCCGCCCGCACCGGCACCGGCACCGGCACCGGCTCCGGCTCCGGCTCCGGCTCCGACGCCGACGCCAACACCGACGCCAACACCAACACCGACACCGACGCCAACGCCGACACCGGAGCCGACACCCGCACCAACACCCGCCCCGGTACCGACGCCCGCACCCGAACCGGCTCCTGCCCCGGTGCCGGTGCCGGTGCCAGTGCCGGTACCAGTCCCGCCGCCAGAGCCCGTTCCGGTTCCTGCACCGGTCCCGGCACCGGTTCCGGCCCCCGCGCCGCTGCCGCCGCCGGTCGAGGTCGCACCGCCGGCCTTCACGCCGCCGGTCGTTATCGAGGCCAAGCCGACGGAGGCCCCGGCTGTCCCCGGCAGCACCGTCGGAAACGATTCACTGCGCGTCGAAGGCGGCCGCGGCGCGACATCTTCAGACACGCCGATCGACATCGTCGTGCAGCGCCAGGGCGACCTGAGCGATGTGTACACGCGTTCCGAGGGTTTCCGCACGGTGGTGGTCAAGGCGGAAGAACCGGCGCTCGTGGTGTTCCGCGGCGTGCCCGACCAGTACACCGAAAGCGGCACCCGCATTTCGCTGACGGTGCCTGCCGATGCCTTCGCGCACACCCAGCCCAAGGAAGTGGTGCGGCTGGCGGCAACATTGCAGGATGGCCGTCCGCTGCCGGCATGGGTGCAGTTCAATGCGCAGACCGGCCAGTTCGCGGGCGAAGTCCCTGCGGGCGTAACCGGCGAACTGCGCATCAAGGTCATCGCGCGCGACATGCAGGGCCGGGAAGCGACTTCGCTGTTCCGCGTCAACATCGGCGTGGCCGGCAACAAGGATGTGCTTGAGAAGGATGGCGGAAAGGCACCGGCCGGCAAAACCGGCCTGTCCGACCAGCTGCGCCAGCGCGGCGCGCACATGGCGCGCGACGGCAGGCTGGCAACGTTGGCACGCGGCGCAAACTTGCCGCCGCGCGGCTGACCAAGTGATGTAAAAGGGATGTAAATGGATGCAGCTGTGCAGCCGGGTTCAGGCGGGGTCATCACCCTGCTCGACCTGGCCCACCAGGCCCGACACGTCGAGGACGCCGTCGAACTCGATTTCATGGCCGTCAACGCCACGCATGCGCTGGCCCCCTACCGCCAGGCGGCCTTGTGGTTCGCCCACCGCAAGGTATGCGCGCTCTCCGGCGTCGTGCAGATCGAAGCCAATGCGCCCTATGTGCAGTGGCTGGAGCGGATCTGCGCCGGCCTCGGCGAAGCAGGCCGGATCGACGCCGCAACGGTCGACGCCGCACTCGGCGAGGAATGGGCGGACTGGCTGCCGGCTTACGGCCTGTGGCTCCCGCTGAGCTCGGCCTCGCGCGAGGCGGAAGGCACCCGCGGCGGCCTGCTCCTTGCGCGCGACATTCCCTGGCTGGACGACGAAATCGCGCTGCTGACGGAATGGGCCGACGTGCTTCAGCATGCCTATGATGCGAAGCGTCCGCCGCATGGCTGGAACATCGAGAGCCTGGGTACCGCCGTCCGGCGCGCTTTCGCCGCCCGGCAGGAAAGCGCTGCGCCGTGGTGGAAACGCCGCCGCACGATCGTGTCGGCGCTGATCCTGCTGGTGCTGCTGTTCCCGGTGCGCCTGACGGTGCTCGCACCGGGCGAACTGGTGCCCGCCAATCCGGCTGTCATCCGCTCCCCGCTCGATGGCGTGATCGAGCAATTCCACGTCATGCCGAACGCACGCGTGCAAAAGGACCAGCCGCTGTTCGATTTCGACGAAGCCCAGCTCGCCAGCCGCCGCGCGGTGGCGGAACAGGCGCTGGTGACGGCCGAGGCGGAATACCGGCAGGCGCTGCAACAGGCGCTCAGCGACGGCAAATCGAAGAACCTGCTGTCGACCCTGCAGGGCAAGATCGAGGAGCGCCGCGCCGAAACCGAGTTCCTGCGCGGACAGGTCGACCGCGCACGCGTGACCGCGCCGCGCGATGGCATCGCCCTGTTCGACGATCCGAGCGAATGGATCGGCCGGCCGGTGGCGACCGGTGAACGCATCATGCGCATCGCGGCGCCGGACGACGTGGAAGTCGAAGCCTGGCTCGCCGTCGGCGACGCGATCCAACTCGATGCGGGAGCCGAAGCCGAGCTCTTTCTCAGTGCGGCACCGCTGTCGCCCGTGTCGGCGCAGGTGCGCTACGTCTCCTATGAACCGGTGCAGCGTCCCGACGGCAATTACGCCTACCGGGTGCGGGCCGCGCTGCCGGAAAAGACCGGGCAGCGCGTCGGCCTGCGCGGCACGGCCAAGCTGTCCGGCGCACGCGTTCCGCTGGTGTACTGGGTCCTGCGCCGTCCGCTCGCGACGATCCGCCAGTTCCTCGGATGGTAGGCATGGCAAGCGGCGTCCTACCCCCGCTGCGCGAGGAACTCTCGCTGCATCCCGGCCCGGTGCTGGCCAACGGCGAGCCCAGCCACGTGCTCGAAGACCCGGTGCGCAACCAGTATTTCCGCATCGACTGGCTGAGCTTTGAAATCCTGCAGCGCTGGTCCTTCGGCAATGCCGAGGACATCGCGCTCGCCGTGCGTTCGTCGACGACCTTGCATCCGGATGCCGACGACGTCTCCGGCGTCCTGAAATTCCTCGCAGACAACCAGTTGCTGCGTCCCGACCCCAGGTCGTCCGCCAAGGCCATGGCCCGCCAGCGCACCGCGGCGCGGGGATCGTGGAGCAAGCAGCTGCTGCATCACTACCTGTTCTTCCGCATCCCGCTGCTCAAGCCCGACCGCTGGCTCACGCGCATCGCGCCGGCCTTCGGCTGGATGTTCTCGGCCGGATTCGCCCGGCTCACCCTGCTGGCGCTGGTGATCGGCGGCGTGCAGGTGTTCCGCGACTGGGAGCGCTTCACGACCACGCTTGCCGACACCTTCACGCCGGGCGGGCTGCTTGCCTATGCCATCGCGCTGGCCGTCGTGAAATGCGCGCACGAGCTGGGCCACGCCTTGACCGCCAAGCGCTACGGCTGCCGGGTGCCGGCGATGGGCCTGGCCTTCCTCGTGCTGTGGCCGGTGCCCTATACCGATACCAACGCCGTCTGGCGTTTGCGCGACAACCGCAAGCGCCTGCAGGTGGCCGGCGCCGGCGTGGCCACCGAACTGGTGATCGCCGCCTGGTCCACACTGGCCTGGGCGCTGCTGCCGGACGGGCTGCTGCGCTCCGTCGTCTTCCCGCTCGCCACCACCACCTGGATCGCGACGCTAGCGATCAACCTGAGCCCCTTCATGCGTTTCGACGGCTACTTCCTGCTCTCCGACTGGCTGGACATGCCCAACCTGCATGCGCGCGCTTTCGAGCTGGCGCGCTGGGACCTGCGCGAGCGCCTGTTCGCCCTCGGCGCGCCGCCGCCCGAGCATTTCCCGCGCCTGCGCCGCGCCGGCCTGATCCTGTTCGCCTGGGGAACCTGGCTGTACCGCCTGTCCCTGTTCCTGGCCATTGCGCTGCTGGTGTATCACTTCTTCATCAAGGCAGTCGGCATCTTTCTCTTCGCGGTGGAAATCGTGTGGTTCATCCTTCGTCCCCTTGCCGGCGAGATCGCCGCCTGGCGCAAACTGTGGCCGCAGATCCGGAACAGCCGGCGTACGCGCCGCAGCGCCGCCGTGCTCGCGCTGTTCGCCCTGCTCTTCGTCATTCCCTGGCCGGCCCGCATCCAGGCGGGCGGCAGCCTGCACGCGAGCCGCGTGTTTCCCGTGCATGCACCGGTGCACGCGCAGGTCACCGGCCTGCCGCTGGCCGAGGGCGCCGCGGTCAAGGCCGGCGAGCTGCTGATCCGCCTGGGCGCACAGGAAAACGACAAGCGGCGGCAAGCGCTGGAAGCGCGCATCGAACGCTTGCGCTGGCAGGTATCGTCGGTGGCCGCATTCGACGCCGAGCAGCGCGCCCGTCTCAGCTCGGCGCGCGAAGAATTGGCAACGGCGGAAGCCGAATGGCAAGAGCTGGAACAGGAAGCGTCGCGCTATCAGCCCGTGGCCCCCTTCGACGGCACGCTGCGCGATATCGAACCCGACCTCGCGGCCGGCGTCTGGGTGCGGAAGAACGAACGCCTCGCACTGCTGGTCGGCAAGGACGGCAGCGAAGCGGAAACCTATCTCGATGAAGAAAGCGTGCACCGGGTTGCCGTCGGCGATACCGCGCGCTTCTATCCGGACGGCGCCGACAGCCCTCCCCGCAGGCTGGTGGTGACGGGGATCGACCAGGATGCGACGCGGGCGCTGCCCAGCGGGATGTGGGCGGCACAGCATGGCGGTTCCGTCGCCGCGCGTGAGAAGCAAGGGGCGTGGTATCCCGAGCATGGCGTGTATCGCGTGACGCTCGCTCTCGCGCCGGATGAGTCCGAGGAGGCGCCCGCGCAGGCGCTGCGCGGGACGGTGGTGGTTGCGGGGAAATGGGAAGCGCCGGGCTTGCGGTTTGTGCGGAATTTCTTCTCGGTGTTGTGGCGGGAGCTTGGTTTCTAGGTTGCGCGGTGGGTTTCGCTTCGCTCTACCCACCCTACGGTTCTTTATGCGCGGTGTTCTCTATAGAGGACTGTAGGGTGGGTAGAGCGCAGCGAAACCCACAATGCGCTTAAAGAACCGCATGCAGCACCCCCAAATAAAAAACGGCTCCCGCACAAGGAGCCGTCAACACGCCAATTACACCGTCCTCAGTAGTGCAACCTTCCATTCGCCCCCACCACCGCGATATCAAGGTAATGCGCACCGCGACGATTGGTCTCGCTGAAGTTGATCGGATACCCGGCCAGCATGAAGCTGTTCATGGTGGTCAGCGCGTGCGTCACTTTCTCCGGCGTCGGCTTGGGCCCGGCCATGCGGATCGCCTCGACCGCAAGCCGCAGGTTGAGGAACACTTCGAAGTTCAGCGGATTGGAGCTGACGCCCTTGCCGTACGGGGACTTGAGGAAGCTCTGGAATTCCTTTGCCAGGGGCAGCGTCGTGGAGGACGGATTGGGCACGACCTGGCTGATACCGACGCCGCGCACCCGCATTTCGCCTGCAGCATCGGCGAGCTGCTTGGCCGGCACGAAGGACAGTGCATAGACTTGCGCCATCGACTTCGACTTGTCGTAGACCTTCATGAAACGCGTCACCGCTTCCGGCACGCCCATCAGGAAGATGGCTTGCGGGCGGGCATCCGTGATCTGCTTCGCATGCTGGGTGAAGTCGGTCTCGCCCGGCTTGTACGGCACCTTCTGCACGATCTCGAAGCCGTAAGTCTCGGAGGCTTTGGAGACGGCCTGGTTGATGCTGGCGCCGAAACCGTCTTCCTGGAACAGGACCGCCACGCGCTTGAGGCCCAGGGTGCTGGCCAGGCGGGAAATCTTCATCACTTCGTCGGTATAGCTGGCGCGCGTATGGAAGATCTGTTCCGAACCCGGCCCGCGGATGATGTCGGAACCGCTGAACACACCGATCATGGGCACGCGGTGCTGGGTCAGCACGCCGGTCTTCATCAGGGCCGCGGTATTGGCCGTGCCCAGGCCGTTGACCAGGGCAACGATGTTTTCCTTGGTGATCAGTTCCTCCACCAGCGCCGGTGTCTTCCGCGGGTCATACTGGTCGTCGCGGACGGCGAGCTTGAGGGTGTTGCCGTTGATGCCGCCCTTCGCATTGATCATGTCGAGGTAGCCGTTTGCGATCGCCATGCCCTCGCCTGCCGTGGAAGCCGTGGGGCCGGTGAGGCCGAATACGGAACCGATCTTGATTTCGGCGGCATGTGCCGGGGTGAGGGCCGAGAGCGTCCAGAGTGCAGCCGCGGCTGCCAGGGTCTTGATGCGCATGTTGTCTCCTTGCTGTGGTGTGGATGCCGTTTCGTTGACGGCTGGCATTTTTGTCATTGCAATCTAGCTACTTTTCGTCTGGCAAGAAAGTGCAGCTTGTAGAGCAGTTGTTCTAAAATCCCCCTATCCGCCTCATTTCATTTCCACGGAGAAAATCTTGGCCCTCAATCCCCGGCAACGGCAATTGCTCGACTTTGTCCGCCAGCATGAAACCGTTTCCGTGGAGGAACTGGCACGGAAATTCGACGTCACGCCGCAGACCGTGCGGCGCGACATCAAGGCGATGGAAGAAGCCAAGCTGCTGTCGCGCTACCACGGCGGCGTAGGGCTCGCCTCCTCGGTCGAAAACATCGACTACATGCAGCGACAGACGCTGCACCTGAACGCCAAGCGCGGTATTGCGGCGGAGGTCGCCAAGCGGGTCAAACCGGGCTGCTCGCTGCTCATCAACATCGGCACGACAACGGAAGAAGTGGCGCGCGCGCTCGTCAACCACCAGAATCTGCACGTCATCACGAACAACCTGAACGTCGCGACCATCCTGTGCGACAACCCGTCCTCGGAAGTCATCCTCGCCGGCGGCGTGGTACGCAAGCGCGACCGCGCGATCATCGGCGAGGCGACCAGCGATTTCATCCGCCAGTTCAAGGTCGATATCGGGATCATCGGCATCTCCAGCATCGAGCCCGACGGCACCCTGCGCGATTTCGATCCGCGCGAGGTGCGCGTGGCGCAGACCATCATCGAACAGTCGCGCGAAGTGTGGCTGGTCGCCGACGGCAACAAGTTCGGCCGCGAAGCCCTGGTGCGCATGGGGCACATCTCGCAGGTTGACAAACTGTTCACGGACGTCCGTCCGCCGGACACGCTGGCGAAAATCATGAAAACCAGCGGCGTGGAGGCCGTTATCGCCGCGCCCGCGCCGTAAAACGCGCATTCCGCTGCGCTTTTCAGGGGAAATCGGGCAGTTTGCAGGGGTATTCGACCCCGGAGAATGGTAAAATCCCGTGTTTTCGCATTCACGCGACTGGAATGTCCGCGTCGCGTCCGCAGCCCCAGTTTCATTCCGCCTACTGTCATCAATCATGAGTGCATTCAACGAAGAGCGCGTGCTGAGCGTGCATCACTGGACCGACAAGCTTTTTACCTTCACCACCACCCGCGATCCGTCCCTGCGGTTCTCCAATGGCCATTTCACGATGATCGGCCTGCGCGTGAACAACAAGCCGCTGCTGCGCGCCTACAGCATCGTCAGCGCGAACTATGAAGAACACCTCGAATTCCTGAGCATCAAGGTGCCCGACGGCCCCCTGACCTCCCGCCTGCAGCACATCCAGCCCGGCGACACCGTCATCGTCGGCCGCAAGCCCACCGGCACCCTGCTGATCGATTACCTCCTGCCGGGCAAGCGCCTGTACCTGCTGTCCACCGGCACCGGCCTCGCGCCCTTCATGAGCATCGTGCGCGATCCGGAGACCTACGAGAAGTTCGACCAGGTCATCCTCGTGCACGGCGTGCGCCAGGTGGATGAACTGGCTTACCACGACCTGCTGGTCGAGCATCTGCCCAACCATGAATTCCTCGGCGAGCTGGTCACCAGCAAGCTGCGCTACTATCCGACCGTGACCCGCGAGGCCTACAAGACGATGGGCCGTGTGACCAACCTCATCGAAAGCGGCAAGATCTTCGAAGACCTGCAGGTGCCCCCGCTCGATCCGGCACACGACCGCGTGATGATCTGCGGCAGCCCCGCAATGCTGCGCGACCTGAAGCAGATGCTGGAGCAGCGTGGCTTCAAGGAAGGCAACACCTCGATCCCGGGCGACTTCGTGATCGAACGCGCGTTTGCCGAACAGTAACTCCTCCTGAAGCGCTAGTCCCTTCCGCCCCGCCGCCTGTCCGGCGGGGCACAGTCCCCTCAGCGGCACCATCCTTCCCGCGCAAGCATCAGCGGGAACAATTGTGCATGCGCACATCTCTATTCTCCACCGCAGTCTGTTGATTTTTCCCGCAAGCGCATGGGAAGGCACAACCACGACACCAGCGCGGTTGCATGGCCGCGGATGCCGGATCACTGAATGGAGCGTGCAACGACCATGAAGATCGCCCAGGTGTCCCCGCTGTTCGAGACTGTCCCTCCGCGCGGCTATGGCGGCACGGAGCGCGTGGTTTCCTACCTGACCGAAGAACTCGTCAGGCAAGGCCATGATGTCACCTTGTTCGCCTCCGGCGATTCGCAGACCTCGGCGCGGCTCGTCTCCCCGGTTGCGCACAGCGTGCGCGAAAGCGTGCTTGACCAGTCCTGGCTGGCCTACCACCTGATCCAGATGGACATGGTGGCGCAGATGTCGGATGAATTCGACATCATCCATTTCCATACCGATTTCCTGCAGTTTCCGGCGGCCAGGGCTTTTTCCAGACCGCATCTCACTACCCTGCACGGCCGGCTGGACCTGCCCTGCCTGGAGCCGCTGTACCGGCACTTCCACACGCAGCGGCTGGTTTCCATCTCGGACAGCCAGCGCCGGCCCCTGCCCTGGGCCAACTGGCTGGCGACGGTCCATCACGGCATTCCGGAGGACCTCTACACCTTCGAGCCGGATCCGGCCGCCTACTTTCTCTTCGTCGGACGCCTGTCACCGGAAAAGCGCGTGGATCGCGCAATCGACATCGCGATCCGTTGCAACCGCCCGATCTACATTGCCGCAAAGCTGAACAAGAACGAGGAAACCTACTTCAAGGAACGCATCAAGCCACTGCTCAGGCATCCTCTCGTCAACTACGTCGGCGAAGTGGGCGGCCAGGAAAAGCGCGAGCTGCTGGAGAATGCCAGCGCACTGCTCTTCCCCATCGACTGGCCCGAACCATTCGGCCTCGTCCTGATCGAAGCGTTTTCGTGCGGCACACCGGTCGTCGCTTACGGCCACGGCTCCGTTCCCGAGATCGTCGAAGACGGGGTGACGGGATTCGTCGTCTCGAACCAGGAAGAAGCCGTGCGCGCTGCATCGCGCATCGATTCCATCAGCCGCAGGAATTGCAGGGCGGCATTCGAACGCAGGTTTACGGCCCCGCACATGGCGGCCCGCTACCTCGAGGCATATCGCTGTCTGCAGCCAGGCTGAACCTCCACCCGCGCTATCCACGGGAAACATCAACGCAAACGGAGAATCCCATGGTTGAAAAGATTCGGTTGGGCGAGCAGTGGTACATCCTCGCCACTTCTTCACCGGCGGACGAGCGCCGGCGCGTGCTCAAGCACAACGATCTGTTCGCCATGTTCGACCGCTTCGGCGACATCCAGCCGATGGGGCTGGGCGAAGAAGGCATTTACCACGGCGACACCTGCTTCCTCTCGCACCAGGAGCTGCTGATCGAGGGCGTGCGCCCGATGTACCTGAACTCGACGGTGAAGGACGACAACGGCTTGTTCATCGTCGAGCTGATGAATCCCGACCTGCATCCCGAAGGCAAGAACCGCATCGCCAAGGGCGACCTGCACATCTTCCGCGCCAAGCTGCTGTGGAACAATGCCTGCTACGAACATATCCGCGTCGTCAATTACGGGCTGGAACCGATCGAGGTGACGCTCTCCCTGGAATTCGGCGCCGACTACAAGGATATTTTCGAAGTGCGCGGCTTCAGCCGCGAGCGCCGCGGCCGGATGCTGGACCCGGAAGTGTCCAGGAGCGAATTCGTGCTCGGCTACCAAGGCCTGGACAAGCTTTCCCGCCGCACCCGCATCACCTTCGACCCGGTGCCGGAAAGAATCGCCGCCGGGCGCGCCGATTACCGCATCACGCTCGAACCCAAGGCCGAGGAACACATTTACGCGACGATAGGCTGCGAGCACGGCGGCCACGCGGTCCAAAACAGCACGGACTACTTCGCCGCATTCACCGAACTGAACCGCTCGGTCAGCGATCGGCTGGGCAACCGCTGCCGCATCGTGAGCTCCGACCCGCTGTTCAACAACTGGGTGGACCGATCGACGGCCGACCTGGTGATGCTGACCACGAACAACCATCAAGGGGACTACCCCTATGCCGGCCTGCCGTGGTATTCCACCACCTTCGGCCGCGATGGCATCCTGACCGCGCGCGAATATCTCTGGATCGACCCGGGCATGGCCAAGGGCGTGCTGGCGATGCTGGCGGCAACCCAGGCCACCGAATTCGATCCGGCGCGCGACGCCGAACCGGGCAAGATCCTGCACGAGGCGCGTCAGGGCGAACTGGCGGCATTGAACGAAATCCCCTTCGGCCGCTACTACGGCACGGTCGACGCCACGCCGCTGTTCGTGGGCCTGGCCGGCGCCTACTACGAACGCACCGGCGACCTCGATTTCATCCGCGGCATCTGGAGCAATATCCGCCGCGCGCTCAACTGGATCGACGAATACGGCGACCGCGACGGCGACGGCTTCGTCGAGTATGCGCGCTATAGCGACAGCGGCCTGGTGCAGCAAGGATGGAAGGACTCGAACGATTCCGTCTTCCATAGCGACGGCCGGCTGGCGGAAGCGCCCATCGCGCTGTGCGAAGTCCAGGGCTATGTCTATGAAGCCAAGATACGCGCGGCGGAACTGGCGCACCTGCTGGGCGACACCGCGCTGGCGAACAGGCTGCAGAACGCTGCGGAAACACTCAGGAAAAAGTTCAACGACAGCTTCTGGTGCGAAGAGATCGGCACCTATGCCATCGCGCTGGACGGCAGCAAGCGGCAATGCGCGGTACCCTCCTCCAATGCCGGCCATACGCTCTGGTCCGGCATCGCCACGCCCGAGCACGCGGCGCGCATCGCCGACCAGCTGCTGAGCGAGGAATTCTTCTGCGGCTGGGGCATACGCACCATCCCGGCCAGCGCGTCCCGCTACAACCCGATGGCCTACCACAACGGATCGGTCTGGCCGCACGACAACGCACTGATCGCCGAAGGAATGGCGCGCTACGGCTTCACCAACAAAGCCATGCAAGTCTTCAGCGCGCTGCGCGACGCATCGCTGTACATGGACCAGAGCCGCATGCCGGAACTTTTCTGCGGCTTCGAGAAGCGGCCGGACGAAGGCCCCACACTGTATCCGGTCGCCTGTTCGCCGCAGGCGTGGGCTGCGGCCACGGTATTTTCCCTGCTGCAGGCTTGCCTTGGTCTCTCCTTCGATCCGCACAAGCCGGAAATCCGCTTCCGGCATCCCCAGCTCCCGCCCTTCCTCGAACGCGTCGAAGTGCGCGGTCTGTCGATTGCCGGCTCGACCGTCGATCTGTTGCTGCAACGCTATCCGAACAACGTGGGCGTCAATGTGATTCGCAAGGAAGGCCCGGCGGAGGTGGTGGTCGTCGCCTGAGCCTTTTTTACAGCCGCATGTACAAATTGCCATGTAATCCATGGCACGCCGCGCCGCAGGCCGCGGCAAAAGGGATAGCACGCTTCTTGCAGCCCGGTCTCTCGATCTTTCCTCGCCGTACAAGATTGAAGAATCGAAAGGGACACCATGCTCAAGGACCTCACCGCGTCATCCCTCACCCAGTTCCACGACGAGATGCTCGCCACTGCCGGCTGGCCATCCTCCCAGCCGCTGGCGGAGCGCCCGGGCGCGTGGCTGTGGATCGAAGCCAACCATCGGTACAACACCCTGCTGTGGAATGAAGAAGACAAGGCCAGGCGCACCGACGTCGGGCCGAGCGAGATCGCGGCGTGCAAGCGCCTGATCGACCAGTACAACCAGAAACGCAACGACGCCGTCGAAGCGATCGACGAAGCCATCCTCTCCGCGCTGGAAGACTGCCAGCCGGAAAGCGGCGCACGCCTCAACAGCGAGACCGCCGGCGCGATGATCGACCGCCTGTCCATCCTCAGCCTGAAGATCTTCCACATGCGCGAGCAGACGCAGCGCGTCGACGCCGGCCCCGAGCACATCGCCAAGTGCAGCGAGAAGCTGCAGCGCCTGATCATCCAGCGCCAGGACCTCGGCGCCTGCTTCAATCAGCTGCTCGCCGACGCGCAGGAGGGCCGCGCGTATTTCAAGGTGTACCGCCAGTTCAAGATGTACAACGACCCCACGCTCAATCCCTATCTCTACGGCACACGCCAGCGGGCAGTGGCGGGAGGCGTGGCGACATGATGACGCGCGCGACGGTCGACGTCCTCATTCCCACTTGCAACCGCGCCTGCGCATTGGCGGTGACCCTGGCATCGCTGTCGACGCAGACCTTCACCGACTTCCGTGTCGTCATTTCCGACCAATCGGATGGCGCCGCCGCCTTCGACAAGGAGGAAGTGCAGGCAGTGATGCGCCAGATGCAGGCTACCGGCCGCGAAGTGCTCGCACTGCGCCACCTGCCACGGCGCGGCATGGCCGAGCAGCGCGCCTTCCTGCTGTCACACGCCAGCGCACCCTACTGCCTGTTCCTGGATGACGATGTGCTGCTGGAGAACGACGTGCTGGAACGCATGCACGCCATCATCGTCGAGCAGCAATGCGGCTTTGTGGGCAGCGCCCTGCACGGCATGAGCTTCCTTGACGACATCCGGCCGCACCAGCAGCACATCGAGTTCTGGGACGGCAAGGTGCAGCCCGAGCGCGTGACGCCCGACAGTCCCGCCTGGGCGCGGCATCACCTGCACAGCGCGGCCAACCTGTTCCATGTGCAAGCCAGGCTGGGCCTCACGCGCGCCACGACCCGCCTGTACCGTGTGGCCTGGATCGGCGGCTGCGTGATGTTCGATACGGCCAAGCTGCGCGAGACCGGCGGCTTCGATTTCTGGAGCGAACTGCCGTCGGCGCACTGCGGCGAAGACGTGCTGGCGCAACTGCGCGTCATGGAACGCTTCGGCGGCTGCGGCATGATCCCGTCAGGCGCCTATCACCTCGAATTGCCGACCACGGTCACCACGCGCGACATCGACGCCCCCAAGGTCCTGCCGATCTCCCCCACGGCGGACACCGCATGATGGAACATCCCCCTCTGCCCGGCGTGCGCAAGATCGCCGTGCTGCGCCCCAATGCCGTCGGCGACTTCGTGTTTGCGCTGCCCTGCCTGCACGCGCTGCGCATCGCTTATCCCGATGCCCGCATCACCTATATCGGCAGGCAGTGGCATGCGGACTTCCTCGCCGACCGGCCGGGGCCGGTGGATGAAGTCGTGGTGCTGCCGCCATGCCGCGGGCTCGGGGCTGCGCCCGATGCCGACATCGATCCTCTGCCCGCACAACGCTTCGTGGAGCGGATGCGCGAGGAGGCCTTCGATATTGCGTTGCAAATCTATGGCGGCGGAGCGTATTCCAACCCCTTCATCATGCAGTTCAATGCGCGTCTCACGGTTGGAATGAAAGCCGCTGACGCCGCGCCCTTGGACCGCTGGGTCGCCTATGGGGAATTGCAGAACCGGCGCCTGCAAATGCTGGAAGTCGCTTCGCTGGCCGGCGCGGCCACGGTACGACTCGGCCGCGAGCTGCATGTCACCGACGACGACCGATGCCAAGCGGCAGCGGTGCTCGACTCCCTGCAAGGCCGCCCGCTCGTGCTGCTGCAGCCTGGCGCGAGCGATCCGCGACGCCGCTGGCCGGCCGAACGCTTTGCCGCGCTCGGCGATATTCTTGCGGGCGAAGGTGCGCTGGTCGCGATCAATGGCAGTGAGGAAGAAGCCGGCGTCGTCGCTGCGGTGCTCGAACACATGCGGCAGCCGGCCATCAACCTGTGCGGACAGCTGACACTGTCGGGATTGTGCGGCGTGCTGGAGCGCGCATCGCTGGTTGTTTCCAACGACACCGGGCCGCTGCATCTGGCGCTTGCGATCGGCACGCCTGCCGTCGGCATTTACTGGCTCACCAACGTGCTGGAATCGGCGCCGCTGCGGCAGGACCATCACAGGGCCGCGATGTCCCTGCGCGTGCATTGTCCGGTGTGCGGGGAGGAAAACCTGAAGACGCGCTGTGCGCACGACAACAGCTTCGTCGATGGCGTGACGGTGGAGGAAGCGAGCCGGCTGGCGCTCGATTTGTTTCGGATTGAAGGGAACAAGGCCTCTTGAGCGCATGGTGGGTTTCGCTTCGCTCTACCCACCCTACAATTCTCTATAAAGGACCGTAGGGTGGGTAGAGCGCAGCGAAACCCACCATCTTCATAAAGGACCGTGGAGTGGGCAGAACGCAGCGAAACCGACCATCCTTATAAAGGACCGTAGGGTGGGTAGAGCCAGCGAAACCCACCATCTTCATAAAGAACCGTAGGGTGGGCAGCACGCAGCGAAACCCGCCACACCCCCGCCGATCACCCCTCCTTCATCAACGACCGCGCATGCTGCAAGGCCAGCGCCACGCGCTGCCCCTCCGGATCCCAAATGCACCGATGTCGTTCCTGGTCGAGCGGCGCCCAGCGCTGCATGTCGGCCTTGCTGAACACCACCACGCTGGGCAGGCGCAGGCCGGCGGCAATGTGCGAGACGCCGGTATCGTTGCAGACAAGGAGCCGCGCGCGGCTCATCAACGCCGCCATCGCCCCGATCGAGAGCGGCGATGCCGTGTCGCGCGCCGGGTTGCGCATGTGCTCGGCCACCGCAGCAGTCAGGTCCGCCTCCTTCGCCGATCCTGTGAGCACCACCTTCACGCCGAACTCGTCGGCCAGCGCATCCGCCACTTCCGCAAAACGGGCCGGCGGCCAGCACTTGTCGCGGATGCGCGCGCCGGGATGAATGCAGATATAGCTCCCCGGTTCAAGTCCTGCGGCCAGTCCGCTGTCCTGCAATTCGCGCTCGTCCTCGTCGGTCAGCGGAAATTCCAGGTGCGCGCCGACCGCGGTTGCGCCGAGGAACTCCACCAAATTCAGCAGGCGCAGGGGCTCCGCGCCCTCTTCCGGATATTCCATGAACGACACCTGGTCCGCCAGGGCACTTCCCGGCGCCACCGACCCCGCCACCGTCTTCGCGCCGAACTCTCCGACAATGCGATTGCTGACCTGCCCGCTCCCGTGCAGCTGTAACGCGAGGTCGAATTGCCGTGATCGCATGTCCTCGTAAAACGCTTCCAGCTCCGCCTCGCGCGCGGGCTGCTCCGGAAAGGCGGGATGCCCGGGGAAGACGGCGAAATCGTCGATGTAGTTCCGGTAGCGGCTGGCGAACTGCGCCGCCCACGGCAGCCCGGCCAAGGTGATGCGAGCCTTCGGAAGCGTCGCGCGCAGCGCGCGCAAGGCAGGCACGGCGCACAGCATGTCGCCGACCTGGAGGGCGCGGAATACCACCAGCCGCTCGATCTTCATGCGCGCAAGCAGCGGCACTCCCTGCAATTCCTGTTGGTCGATGTCTGCAAGCGCCACCCGCTCCTCCGGTCGTTTGTCCTCTCCGGTCATGATAGGGATGCGCAGCTTGCGCGGCTTGATCCTGCCCAATCGCGGCCTTTACCTGCATCAACAAGGCCTTCCGCGATTGCCGCGGAAGGCCCTGGGCTCAACAACGATGGATCAATGCAGCGTGGATGCCGAGGTCGAGGACGCCTGGGCGGCGTCGGAGGGCATCTTGCCGGTCTCGATGAAGGCCTTCATGCGTGCAAGGTCTTCGTCCATTTCCTGCTTCGGGTTGGAGGCGAACAGCGACGCGATCGCATGGCCGAGACCGCCGCCAGGCGGCGTGTACGACATGTAGACGCTGACCCGGGTGCCTTTGCCCTCGGGGGTGAAACGCACCTGCCCGCTGTTCTGCACATCCGCATCGGCTTCGCTCTGCCAGGCCAGCACTTCGCCGCGGCGGGAATCGGTCAGGCGCGCATCCCATTCCACGACGGAGCCCGCCGGTCCCTTCACCACCCAGTGCGAACGGTCGCCGCCGAGGTCGCGCACTTCCTGCACGTTGGACATGAAGCGCGGGAAGTTCTCGTAGTTGCTCCACAGCTCGAACACCCGCTCCGGCGCCGCCTCGACGTAGATGGACTTGTTCAGCACGATCGGCTCCTGCACGCCGCCGAAGGTGGAGGTACGCTGCGTGAGCAGGTACAGCCCGAGCGCACTGCCGGCCAGCATGGCGATCGTGCCGAGCGAGGGCATGCGGCTATCAAGCGAGGCTTCCGGCTGGTAGCTGCTGTAACTTTGCCGTCCTGCATAGTCTGACTGCTCCTGGGTATCCAGGAAATCCTCGACCTGGACCACGCCTTCGACACGGCGCACGCTGTCCAGCAGGTAATGCCGTTCGTGTTTCGGCACCGTGCCGCTGAGCGTGACGCAGCCCTGGCGCGCTTCGATGTTGATGGCGCCGGGCTGGGTTACGGCGCTCGCGATCTGTTGGCGCACCCGTGTCTTCAACATTTGGTCATCGATCTGCTCCCTGCCGCGGGCCAGGGCCGTATCGGCCTGCGTGCGCCATCCCTGCACCCGGGTGCCGAGGTCGCGCCTTGCCACATCGAGCATGCCGCCGGTGCTGGCAACCGCGCCCCGCAGTGCTTCGCGGGCTTGCGCACGGCGTTGCGGGCCGCGCTCCGGATCGGCCA
The DNA here is from genome assembly GCF_035654295.1 of Noviherbaspirillum sp. Lineage (GTDB taxonomy): Bacteria > Pseudomonadota > Gammaproteobacteria > Burkholderiales > Burkholderiaceae_D > Noviherbaspirillum. The sequence goes on from NZ_DASRXF010000066.1 coordinate 24,530, forward strand.
GGTACATCGCCAGCGCGCCCAGAGACAACCCGCCGAGCATCCATGCCAGGCGCGATTGGTTGCTCTCATATTCCTCTCTCATTGCCTGCTCCTTTCTGCCAAATAACGTCAGATGATCCAGGCGCTAGCTCTTTGCTTTCTTGAAGGAATCAGCAGAACCGGCACTAGTCGCCTGCCCGCCATTTGGACTGGCCGTCATGCGCAATCGTTGCGTCGCCACATTTCGGTATGCGCAAACATCGGTCGATTGATTGTCTATCTGAGCGGAATCTTCTGGCTGCTCGCGACCGGCACGGCCGTGATGCTGTTTTGGGGGCTGCCCTCGATCAGGCGGTCGGAATAGACGAGATACACGAGTGCATTGCGCTTGGGGTCGACCATGCGCACCACGCGGATGCGCTTGAACAGGATGGAGGCACGCTCGGTAAACACCTCTTCTTGCTTCGGGATCGCCCCCGGGAAGGACACCTCGCCCACCTGCCGGCAGGCAACCGATGCCTCGGCCTTGTCTTCGGCAAGCCCTAGTGCTCCCTTGATGCCGCCGGTCCGGGCGCGCGAGAGGAAACAGCTCACCCCGTTGACCTTGGGATCGTCGAACACCTCCACCACGATCTTGTGGTCGGGGCCGACCAGCTTGAAGGCGGTATCGACTTCGCCGACCTGTTCGGCATGGGCGGACAAATGCAGGAATGCTGCAAGGAAAACCGGGGCAAGTATTTTCATGGGGTATCCGATGTATGAAACCGATATTGAAAGTACACTACCACGCTCACTTGCAAAAGCCCGACAATGAAAATCGACCTTGATCCTGATCGCATGGAGGAAATGCTGGACACCTGGCGCAAATCGGTGGACCTGCAGATCCCGATGATGGACGATTTCAAGATCCGGATGATGAAGAACCGGCGCGAAATCCTCGAGAATTTCCTGCAGACCGGCACCGGTTGGACCCTGGCGCTGGGATGCATGACGCCGCTCGAAGACAGCGATCGCTTCGAGGACCTGCGGATCAAGGTCAAGGCTTTCGTCGACTGGGCCGCGTCCGAACTGGACAGCCTCAACACCCTGCGCTGAACCCCAACCACCATTACCCGACATGACGACAACACGCCCATTCCGCCTCGGCACCCCGCTCTCCCCGTCCGCCGTCAAGGTGATGTTGCTCGGCTCCGGCGAGCTCGGCAAGGAAGTCATCATCTCGCTGCAACGGCTCGGCGTCGAAGTGATCGCCGTGGACCGCTATCCCGATGCGCCCGGCCACCAGGTCGCCCACCGCTGCCATGTGATCGACATGACCGACCCCGCCGCCCTGACCAGGCTCATCGAACAGGAAAAGCCGGACCTCGTGGTGCCGGAGATCGAGGCGATCGCCACGCCCGCGCTGGTCGAGCTGGAAAAGCAAGGCGCCGCCGCCGTCATCCCCACCGCCCGCGCCGCCTGGCTCACCATGAACCGCGAAGGCATCCGCCGCCTTGCCGCCGAACACCTCGGCCTGCCGACCTCTCCCTACCGTTTCGCCGACAGCCTCGAGGAACTCAAGGCCGCCTGCGCGGAAGTCGGCTTCCCCTGCGTGGTCAAGCCGGTGATGTCGTCGTCGGGCAAGGGCCAGTCGAAGCTCGATGGCCCGGGCGACATCGAGGAAGCCTGGAACTACGCGGCCTCCGGCAGCCGGGTCAATGCCGGACGGGTGATCGTGGAAGGCTTCGTCGACTTCGACTACGAGATCACCCAGCTCACGGTACGCGCGCTCAAGGACGGCGCTGTGGCCACGCATTTCTGCGAACCGATCGGCCACCTGCAGGAAAAAGGCGATTACATCGAATCCTGGCAGCCCCATCCGATGCCCACGACCGCGCTGGAAAAAGCGCGGAACATCGCGCGCAAGGTCACGGACGAACTCGGCGGACTGGGGATCTTCGGCGTCGAACTGTTCGTCAAGGGCGACATGGTATGGTTCTCGGAAGTCAGCCCGCGGCCGCATGACACGGGCATGGTGACGATGGCCAGCCAGCGCCAGAACGAATTCGAGCTGCATGCCAAGGCCATCCTCGGCCTGCCGGTCGACGTGTCGCTCGCCTCTCCGGCCGCATCGGCAGTGATCTACGGCCGGCACGAGGCGAAGGCCATTGCCTTCGAGGGCGTGGCCGAAGCCTTGCAGGTACCGGGCGCCGACATCCGCCTGTTCGGCAAGCCCGAATCCTTCGCCCGCCGCCGCATGGGCGTGGCCTTGGCAACAGCCGCCGACATCGATACGGCACGTGCCCGCGCCCGGGAAGCCGCGGGGTGCGTGCGCCCGGTAACGACCGCCTGAAGGACGCCGAACCAATCCGGGCGCTCTTCATCAGAACATGGATGACGGCCTCGGATGTCTGCAGACTTGCAAGCAAGTCAATACAATAGCGGCGTGCAAGACATAGCGTCGTGTCATACAGTTACGCTATCGCATACATTGAAACTATTGATTTCACAAGACAATAGATTTCGCCTATTATTCACTCATCCGAGCTTTTTCAACCAAGAGAGGTAGACCATGTCCCTGATCAATACCCAAGTGAAACCCTTCAAAGCAACCGCCTTCCACAACGGCAAGTTCGTCGAAGTGACGGAAAACGACCTGAAGGGCAAGTGGTCCGTGGTGTTCTTCTACCCGGCCGACTTCACCTTCGTCTGCCCGACCGAGCTGGGCGACCTGGCTGACAACTACGACACCTTCAAGTCCCTGGGCGTGGAAATTTACGGCGTGTCCACCGACACCCACTTCACGCACAAGGCCTGGCACGACACCTCCGAGACCATCGGCAAGCTGCGCTATCCGCTGATCGGCGACCCGACCGGCGCCATCACCCGCAACTTCGAAGTGATGATCGAGGAAGAAGGCCTGGCACTGCGCGGCACCTTCCTGATCAACCCGGAAGGCCAGATCAAGCTGTGCGAAATCCATGACAACGGCATCGGCCGCGACGCCAAGGAACTGCTGCGCAAGGTGCAGGCAGCCCAGTACGTTGCGTCCCACCCGGGCGAAGTCTGCCCCGCCAAGTGGACCCCGGGCGCAGCAACCCTGGCTCCGTCGCTGGACCTCGTCGGCAAGATCTAACAGCCGCATGACACTGCGCCGCACCGCCGGCGCAAACGCTCCCCGGGCGCGGCGCAAGCGCCCGGAGGCAGCGCCACTCCCCGATCAGTCTTCTCCTGGTCCGGCAGTCCGAGACTGATCCGGTGGTGGCACTGCGCACCCTGAAATATTTGATTTAGCAACCTGACCAAGGAAGCCATCATGCTGGATAACAACCTCAAGACCCAACTCAAGGCGTATCTCGAAAAAGTCACCCACCCGATCGAGATCACCGCATCGCTGGACGACAGCGACAAGTCGCGCGAAATGCTCGCGCTGCTCAACGACATCAAGGAACTGTCCCCGCGCATCTCGCTTACCGAGCGCCGCGGCGACGGCGAGCGCGCGCCCTCCTTCGCGCTCAACCGCACCGGCAGCAAGATGGGCGTGCGCTTTGCCGGCATCCCGATGGGGCACGAGTTCACCTCGCTGGTCCTGGCGCTGCTGCAGGTCGGCGGCCACCCGCCGAAGGTCGACGCCGACGTGATCGAGCAGGTCCGCAACCTCGAAGGCGAATTCCGCTTCGAGACCTATATCTCGCTCTCCTGCCAGAACTGCCCGGACGTCGTGCAGGCGCTGAACCTGATGGCCGTGCTCAACCCGAACATCACCCACGTGATGATCGACGGCGCGCTGTTCCAGGACGAAGTCAACCAGCGCCAGATCATGGCCGTGCCGACCGTGTACCTGAACGGCGAAACCTTCGGCCAGGGCCGCATGAGCCTGGAAGAAATCCTCGCCAAGCTCGATACCGGCGCCGCGCAGCGCGAAGCCGCCAAGCTGGCGAAGAAAGACGTGTTCGACATGCTGGTGGTCGGCGGCGGCCCTGCCGGCTCCTCCGCGGCGATCTACTCGGCACGCAAGGGCATCCGCACCGGCGTGGTGGCGGAGCGTTTCGGCGGCCAGGTGCTGGACACCATGGGTATCGAAAACTTCATCTCGGTGAAAGAGACCGAAGGCCCGAAACTCGCGGTCGCTCTGGAGCAGCACGTGAAGACCTATGACGTCGACGTGATGAACCTGCAGCGTGCCGAGGCACTGATTCCCGGCGACGTGATCGAAGTGAAGCTTGCGAGCGGCGCCAGCCTCAAGGCCAAGACCGTGGTGCTCGCCACCGGCGCACGCTGGCGCGAAATGAACGTGCCGGGTGAAAAGGAATACCGCAACCGCGGCGTGGCGTACTGCCCGCACTGCGACGGCCCGCTGTTCAAGGGCAAGCGCGTCGCGGTGGTCGGCGGCGGCAACTCCGGCGTGGAAGCCGCGATCGACCTCGCCGGCATCGTCGCTCACGTGACGCTGCTCGAGTTTGACAGCAAGCTGCGCGCTGACGCGGTCCTGCAGCGCAAGCTGCACAGCCTGCCGAATGTCACCGTGATCACCCAGGCGCAGACGACGGAAGTGACCGGCGACGGCGCCAAGGTCAACGGCCTGCGCTACACCGACCGCGCCTCGGGCGAATCGCGCCACATCGAGCTGGAAGGCATCTTCGTGCAGATCGGCCTGCTGCCCAACACCGACTGGCTCAAGGGCACGATTGCGCTCACCAACCGCGGCGAGATCGAAGTCGATGCGCGCGGCCAGACCTCGGTACCGGGCGTGTTCGCCGCGGGCGACGCCACGACCGTGCCGTACAAGCAGATCATCATTGCGATGGGAGAAGGATCGAAGGCGGCGCTGTCTGCGTTCGATCACCTGATCCGGACGTCTGCGCCGGCGGATGAGAAGGTTGCTGTGGCGGCGTGATGTGGCACTGAAAAAGAAAGCCGGCCTCGGGCCGGCTTTTTTATGCGCGCGGATCAACCCCTTCATAGGCTGGGATGCAATCCCAGCACTGTTTAACCACTCGTGTGATAGCTGGGATAGCTTGGATTGCATCCCAGCCCACCGGGGCTCACCGTCTCGACGTTCGGAGCGCGTATTAAACCCGCGCCGCACCACCCCTCACGCCTTCCGGAACTCCTTCAGCACTTCCATCATCTGCGCAAATTTCACCGGTTTTTCAAACACGCGGCTGAAGCCGGACTGCAGCGCGCGTTCGCGCTCGGCACCTTCGGCATAACCGCTGACGGCGATCAGGGGAATGCCCGAGAGTGCCTGGTCGTTGCGCATTTCGGTGGCGAGGTCGAATCCGCTCATGCCGCCGGGCAGGCGCAGGTCGCAGAAGATGAGGTCGGGGGCTTGCCGGCGCGCGCTGTCGAGCGCTGTGCGCGCATTGAAGACGGCTTCGGTGGCGCAGCCCATGACTTCGAGCAGGTCGCAGAATAGTTTGGCAAGGTCGCGGTTGTCCTCGACCACGAGGACGCGCAACGGATACTGCTGCAGGAGGGATGCGGCGCCTTCGCCAGTTGAAGTGTGCATGTTGGTTTTAGGTTGCAGCCAGAGGTCTTTTGCCGTTTTCCGCCGCAACGTCGCGGCGACAGGAATTTTCTTCTTTAACGAATCTGCTTACGGCCTCTCCGGACGGCCTTCGGCTGCCGGTACCAGATGGGAATGCGCGTCAACCACGCGCTTGAGCGGCGAATTATACCCTGCCCGTTCGTTACCGTCCGTGAGGTATGTACATAAGTCCAAACGGCAGCCGGGCCGCGAGACCATTCCATAGCTGTTCGAGGCGGATCGCAGCGAGCCGGTTCCCGGCATTCCATAGCATGCCGGCGAGTTCGGTGAAAATCCTTACCTTTTCGAAACGATGTAGCGCTTGCCTTGCCTCAATGCCTCTCTGGCGCGCTGCCAAAGGACAAGACAGAGCCGGGCCGTTTTCGTTCCTTTCTGCGATGCGCACCAGTCTTGAAACGCTTCAAGTTGTCACTTGATCTAGCCTAATGCGGTGCTTTTGCTGTCCCTCAATAATGGGCACGATCACCCCACTCTGCCTACATTCCCTTGCGCATCCCTGCCCGCACCGCAGCTTTTCTCTCGCTTGCCGCGCTGACGGCAGTCTTGCTGCTCCCCCAAGCGGCGACGGCGCAGTCTTCACCGGCATATGTGCTCGAAATCGAAGGCGCAGGCGAGTTCCAGGAGATGCTGGAGGAACATCTCGACATCAGCCGCCAGGCAAACGAGGGGCTGCCGCCGGAGCAAGTCGAACGGCTGGTCGATACGGCGCCGGAACAGGTCAGGGAATTGCTCGCTACCGAAGGCTACTTCTCGCCGACCGTAAGGGCCGTGCTCGACACCTCCGGCTCGCCATGGTCGGTGCGCATCGAGGTCGATCCCGGGCAGCGCACGCGCGTCATCTCCGTCGACATCCGTTTCAGGGGCGCCATTGCCGAGGGGCCGGGCGCGGACGAGTCGCGCATGAACAGGCTGCGCCGCCGCTGGGGCCTCGATCCGGGCGACGTGTTCCGACAGGCCGCGTGGACCGAGGAAAAGAACGACTTGCTGAAGGACCTGCTGTCACGCGACTATCCGACGGCCGTCATCACCCACAGCGAGGCGCGCATCGATCCGAAGGACAACAGCGCCGTGCTGACGGTGGAGGCGGATTCCGGCCCCGCCTTCACGTTCGGCGAACTCGATATCCACGGTCTGACGCGCTATTCGCGCGCGATGATCGACAACCTGAATCCGATCCAGCCCGGCGAGCCCTACTCGCAGGACAAGCTGAACGAACTGCAGGCACGGCTGGAGGACAGCGGCTACTTCCGCTCGGCCTTCGCCACACTTGAGCCCGACCGTGCGCGGCCCGAACGCGTTCCGGTGCGGCTCGACCTCGTGGAGAACCCGCGCAAGCGGCTGGCACTGGGCGGCGGATTTTCTACCGATACCGGCGCCCGGGCGCAAGTGCGCTGGCTGGACCGCAACTTCCTCCGGCGCGACTGGCGCCTGGAATCCGAGTTGCGCATCGACCGCGAAACTTACCTTGCCGGCGGCGACATTTTCCTGCCGCCGGTATCCGCGGGCTTGCTTCCCCCCGGCTGGCTGCCGAGCTTCGGCGCGCGGGTCGAACGCACGACCACGGGTGGCGAGACAAACGACAAGCTGCGCTTCGGCGCACGCGTAACCAGCCCCAACCGCTTCGACGAAAAGGCCTGGGCTCTGACCTACCTCGGCGACCGGCAGAGTATCGGGGATACCTTCATCAACAACCGCCAGGCGCTGATCGCCTCCTTCACCTACACCAAGCGCCGCCTCGATCATCCGCTGCGCCCGCGCGCGGGCTACGTCGCGTCCGTGGAACTTGGCACCGGCCTGCGCGGCCTCATCAATGAGAGCAATATCTTCCGCGTCCTCGGCCGCGCCACCCTCCTGCGGCCGCTTGCACCCCGATGGCAGGCGGTGCTGCGCGGCCAGGTCGGGCAAGTTTTCGGCGGCAGCCGGCAGACGGTGCCGGCCGACCTGCTGTTTCGCGCCGGCGGCGACCAGAGTGTGCGCGGCTATGGCTACAACTCGCTCGGCGTGCCGCAAGATGGCGCCATCGTCGCCGGGCCGGTGACCGCTGTGGTCAGCGCGGAACTGGTGCGGCAGATCCTGCCGCAATGGGGCGCGGCGGTGTTTGTCGATGCGGGCAACGCAGCGGACTCCTGGGATGGATTCCGCCTGCAGCGCGGCACCGGCGTGGGGGCGCGCTGGCGCAGTCCGATCGGGCCGGTCAACATCGACCTGGCCTACGGGCATGCAACGCGCAAACCGCGGCTGCATTTCTCGGTGGGTTATGGCTTCTGAAACGAAACGGCCGGGTTCGGGCATGCGCAAGGCGGGCATCGTCTTGCTGGCGGTGCTTGCCATCGTGCTGCTCGCCTGCGCGTGGCTGCTGGGGACGGCCAGCGGCGCGCGCGCCGTCCTAGGCGCCGCCGGCATGCTCACCGGCGGCGCACTCGATGCCCAGGGTGTCTACGGCCGAATCGCCGGGGATCTGCGCATCGAACGCCTGTCATTCACGCAAGACGATAGCCGGACAACACTGACCGACATCCGGCTCGGATGGCGTCCGGCCGCACTGCTGCGCGGGATGCTGGATGTCGAGACACTGCATATCGGCCACCTCCTTGCCGACAGCAGCGGGACGCAGGACACGGAGCCGGCGAAGCTGCCGGCGCGCATCGGCCTCCCCTTCGACATGCGCATCGACGACCTGCGGCTGCAATCCGGCGAATTGCGCCGTGCCGGCCAGACGGTCGCCATGCTCGGCCCGCTGGCCTTGCGCCTCGGTTTCGATGGCCGGCGCTACGACCTGCAGCTCCAGCGCCTGACGCTCGCCGCGCCGCCCGGGCGCACGGACTACGACGCCAGCATCAGCGGCACTGCCTCCGTGGAGGCCGCGCAGCCCTACGCGGTCGCCGGCCGTTTCTCCGGCAGCGGCAAGGCGAGCGTCGAGCAGCGCGCGTTTGCCGCGACGGGCACGGTGAACCTCGGCGGTTCCCTGCAGCAACTGGAGACCGTCGTCGACCTCGCCCTGGACAAGGCCAGCGTCAACGGCTCGCTGACGCTCCATCCCTTCTCGCCCAATCCGCTGGGCCGGTCCCAACTGTCGGCGCGCGGGATCGACCTGGCACACATCGACACGCGATTGCCGGCGACAGCACTCGACCTGCGCCTGGCCGTGGACGAAAACGGCACGGGCGAGCTCGAAGCCGTCAATGCCGCCGCCGGACCTTATGACAGCGACAAACTTCCCTTGCACGCGCTGCGCCTGGCCTTCCGCCAGGAATCCGGCGCCGTGCTGCTCGACCGCCTGTCGGCCAACCTCGGCACCGCCAAGCGTCCCGCCGGCACGCTGGAGGGACAAGGCCGCGTGGCGCAGGACGGGATGCGGTTCCAGCTGCGCACCGAAGCGCTCGATCTCGCACGGCTGGACAGCCGGGCGCGGACCACGACGCTGTCGGGCGAAGCAGAATTGACGCGCAGCGGCGACGTGCAGGAAATCCGCGTGTCCCTCGCCGAGCCGCTGGAGGGCCGGCAGCGCATCACGCTCGATGCGCATGCCGTGCTTTCCGGCCGCATGCTGGACCTGCGAAGGGCGGAATTGCAGGCAGGCAGCGGGCGGATCGACCTCACCGGGCAGGCCGCCCTCGATGGCGAGCAGACCTTCCGCGCCGACGGCAAGGTCGACGGCTTCCGGCTGCACGATCTCGGCCGCTTCCCGCAACTGCCCGAGCTCGCGCTGAACGCCGGCTTTACCCTGCGCGGCAAGCGCGTACCGCGGCTCGACGCCGACTTGTCCTACAACATCACCGACAGCCGGCTCGCCGGGCAGCCGCTGTCGGGCAACGGCGAACTGCGCCTGCGCGGCGAGCACCTGGAAATTCCGCGACTGCTGCTGGTGTCCGGCGTCAACCGGCTCAATGCGGAAGGCGAGCTGAGCGGCGGCGACGCGGCGCTGTCCTTTGCGCTGGATGCGCCGCAGCTCGGGCAGCTCGGCCCCGGTTTTGGCGGCGCCATGACAGCCTCGGGCAGCGCGCGGGGCACCGTTGCGCGGCCACGGATCGCGGTGGAATGGAGCGCGAACGGTGCGCGCGCGCCCGGCGGCGTGCGGATCGACAGTATGCAAGGGAAGGCGCGGCTCGCACTCGACCGTACGCGTGCGCTTGTGATCGAGAACGGCACGGCGGAGCTGGACGCGTCGGGCCTGCATCGCGACAAGGAAAATATCGCCCGCCTCTCCGCCCGCCTTGTGCTGGCGCCGCAGCCGGACGCTCCGCTCGATGTTTCCCTGCAGGCGGAGCAGATTTCCACCGGCCGCCTGCGCGCAGAGCGCTTCTCGGCCACCGCCAAAGGAACGACGGCGGCACACGCGATCGATCTCGCCCTCATCGAGACTGGCCAGACCTGGTCTCTGCGCGCTCAGGGCGGGTTGAGCCGGCTGGAAAAATCACCGCTCTGGAAAGGCAGCATCCTGGCTCTGAATGCCGGCGGGCGTTTCAGCGGCCGCCTTGCCCGCCCCGCCCCGCTGCTGCTCTCGGCCGAACAGATACAGCTTGAACAGTTCGTGCTCGACGCGGACGGCGGGCGCGTTGCCGTCGACCTGTTCGCGCGCAATGGCGATGGTATCGTCACGCGCGGGCGCATCGAGCGGCTGCAGCTTGCGCAGCTCTTGCGCCTGGCGCAACCGGCGCCGCCGGTGAAGACGGACCTGGAGCTCGCCGGGGAATGGAATCTCCGCATCGGGGAAACGCACAGCGGCACCTTCGCGCTGCGCCGGGAACGCGGTGACCTGACCGTGCTTGCACGCGCACCCGTCACGCTTGGCCTTTCCACCCTGACCGCCGGCGCCACCCTGTCCGCAGGACGGCTGAACCTGAACATGCTGGCCGAGGGGCGCCGCTTGGGCCGGCTGACACTGGATGGCGGCACATTGCTCGGCAACGGCGGCAACCGGATGGCGATTGCTCCCGATGCGCCGCTCTCGGGCAAGGCCAGCATCGACGTTCCCTCGCTGGCATGGATCGGCCCGCTGCTCTCTCCGTCCACCACGCTCGACGGCAGCCTGAAGGGTGAAGTGAACCTCAATGGCACCGCGGACCAGCCGCGCCTGTCCGGCCGGCTCGGCGGCCAGGCATTGCGGCTGGCGCTTGCCGACCTCGGCCTCGACCTGCGCGACGGCAGGCTGGACAGCGAATTCCAGGGCAACCGCTGGGTTGTGCACAGCCTGAACTTCCAGGGGGCCGAAGGCCGCGTCGCGCTGTCCGGCCCGGTCGATTTCAGCGGCGGTACGGTGGCAGCCCGGCTCACGTTGCTGGCCGAGCGTTTCGCCCTGCTCAACCGCAGCGACCGGCGCATCGTGGTCAGCGGGTCTAGCGAACTCGCCTGGAGCGGTAACGCGGGCAAGGCAAGCGGACGGTTCACTGTCGATTCCGGCTTCATCGACCTGGGCAGCCAGAACAAGCCGCGCCTGTCGGACGACGTGGTGATCGTGGGACGCGAAGAAAAACAAGGCACCAACAAGACCGCGTTCGATGTCGACATCACGGTGGCGCTCGGCGACGGCGCGGTCGTGCTCAAGGGCCGCGGCCTGGATGCGCGGCTGGCGGGCGAAGTCCGGCTGCAGGGCAACGCCGGCGAAACGCTGCAGGCCTACGGCACGATACAGGTTGCCAAGGGAACTTATACCGCCTACGGGCGCGAACTGGAAATCGAACAGGGTGCGCTGCGTTTCCGCGGGCCGCTCAACAATCCTTCGCTGGACATCCTTGCCATGCGCCGGGGCCAGGAAGTGGAAGCAGGCGTGTCGATCCGCGGCACCGCGCTGACGCCGCGCATCACCCTGGTCTCCGAACCGCCGCTCCCCGATGCCGACAAGTTGTCGTGGCTGGTGCTCGGGCGAGGACTGGCGGCGGCCGGCGATACCGATGTAGGCGCGCTGCAAAGCGCGGCGGCCGCCCTGCTGTCCGAAGGCGCCAAGGCAGGCGTGCAGTCCCGCATCGCCAGCACCTTCGGCTTGGATACGTTCAGCATCGGTACCAGCCAGGATACGCTGCAGCAGCGCATCGTCACTATCGGCAAGCAGGTGTCGTCGCGCTTGTACCTCAGTTACCAGCAAGGGCTGGAGAGCGCAGGCAGTGTGGTGCAGGTGCGCTACGCGCTGTCGCCCAAGCTCTCGCTCGAGGCCGAGGCAGGTTCCCGCAGCGCAATCTCGCTGTTCTACAACATTGCCTTTGACTGAATTGAACGAATGCCGCGGGTTCCCGGCCAAAGGGTAGCCGTACCCTATTCAACTCAATGGAGGCATGCATGCAAACCGTCTCGTCCGGCATTCGCTGGTGGTTCGAATCGCTCGACCAGGCGCGCAAGCGGCGCGGCAACGCGATGGACCAGCTGGGATACGGCCCCACCGAAAGTCCCTGCCGCACTGCCCTCTCGTCGCCCGGCGTACGCCTGCGCTTCTACGGCGGCAATCCTGCGAGCAACAGCATCGCGCTGATCGTTCCCGCGCCGATCAAGCGCCATTACATCTGGGATATCTCCCCGGAATGCAGCGTCGTGCAGCATGCCATGCGCGAGGACATGCAGGTCTACCTTGCGGAGTGGACCGAGCCGCTGGAAGAACAGAGCGAGCTGGGGCTGGCCGACTATGCGTACACGCTGCTAGATCGCTGCGTGCGGGCGATACGCACCACCCATCCCTCGGGGCAACTATTCCTGCTCAGCCATTCGCTCGGCGGCATTTTCGCCGCGATTTATGCGGCGCTGCGGCCGGAACAGGTCGCCGGGCTGGTGCTGGTTGAGACGCCGCTGCATTTCGGCAGTGCGTCCGGCGCCTTCGCGCCGCTGATCAGCTTCGGTCCGCCGGCCGACAAGGTCGCACGCCTGTTCGACAACGTGCCCGGATCGGTGCTGAACATGGCGAGCGTGATGGCGTCACCCGCCACCTTCCACGTCGAACGCATCGGCGACTTCGTCGCCAGCCTCGGCTCTTCGCGCACGCTGCGCACGCACATGCTGGTGGAACGCTGGACGCTCGATGAATCACCGCTGCCCGGTCGGCTGTTCGAACAGGTGGTGGAAGACCTCTACCGGCGCGACAGCCTGATGCGCGGCACGCTATCGGTGGCGGGACGCACGGTGTCGCCCAAGGACGTGTCCGCGCCGCTGCTGGCCGTGTACGACCCGCACAGCGTGGTCATTCCGCCCGATTCGGTGATTGCATTCCATGACGCCGCAGCGAGCCGGCAGAAGCGCCTGCTTGCGTACGAGGGCGATACCGGCGTGGCGCTGGCCCACGTCGGGGCGTTGATGGGAGAGAATGCGCACCGGCGGCTGTGGCCGGAGATCTTTGCGTGGCTTGGCGTGGTGGGTGGGCGCGGGCACTAATGGTTCGTTCGTGATGCGCGGTGGGTTTCGCTGCGCTCTATTCGCCCTGCGGTTCTTTATTGGATGGTGGGTTTCGCTGCGCTCTACCCACCCTACGGTTCTTTATATAGGACGGTAGGGTGGGTAGAGCGAAGCGAAACCCACCAAACTAATAGCGGACGGTCGTGCGGGTCGAGCGCAGCCGCGAAGCGACTCCTGCCAAATCGCTTACTTGCTGCTGCCGCTCGGCCCGCTTTCACCGGACGTGCCCGAGCCGCCAGTGGATACGCCCGAGCTGGCGTCGCCGCTGCTCTTCCCGGACTTCATTCCGGACTTCTTCCCCTGTCTGCTTTTACCCGACGCTTTCCTGCTCGTGTCACTGGAGCCGGACGACATGTCGGCGCTGGAAGACTGGCGGGACTGGATTTCCTGTGCGCGGCGCATGACTTCTTCCGCGCGTGCCGGATCGGTGCTTTCCCTGATCTCCGAGGAAGGCGACATTGACTGCGACTGCTGTGACTGAGCATAACCGGCGCCGGAAAGCGCCAGCAGCGAAACGAACAATGCGAGGGATACCGTTTTCATTGTTGCCTCCATGAACGATGCAAGTTGTCATTACCGGGCCGCGGCGTAGCGCTTGCGCTTGCCCTGTTGCCAGTAATTAGGACTATGCAAACCTCTTTCAGTTTCGTCATTGTCAGTAGTTCAATGCGTCGGAACTGGAGGTTTCGGTCACCTTTCCGCTGCTCATGTCGAAATGCACGTTGAACAGGCGCGGCATGGTCATATCCTGATAGCGCCAGTCCCACACTTCTTCGTTCTTCAGCTTGAACTGCGCGACTGTCCGCGGCTTGCCGAGCAGCCTTCTGACCTCGTCGCGGCTCATGCCTTGCGTCACCTTCGAAAAGTTTTCCTTTGTCAGCAGCTGGCGGTAGTCCTTCAGCTTGCCGGACTTGTCTATCGTGAATTCCCAGGTGCGTACGCCCTCCGGCCCCTTCGGGTATTGCAGGTTGCGCGTGCCGTCGTCTTCTTCCCATACGGTTTCCGGTTGGCCCATGACGAGGCGCACGTCGGCTTCCGAGGACACGCCCCGGGCCAGCTTGTCGAGGCCGAATTCCTCGATCGGACGGCCCTGCTTGTCGCAGGCGGCGAGAAACACCGCCAGCACGGCGAGAACAATGGCGCTCGTGAAATTGAACATGGTGTTCCTCTGCCAAGGTCGAACCCTGTTGAGAGCGGCGCCGCAGTCAAGCGTTTCCCGTGTTGCGCACGCTCAAACAGGCGTGATCAGAATCCGATCCTGCGACGCGCCGCATCCGCCTTCACACGCACGTCTTCCGGCACCAGCGCGGTCCGACCTTCGGCCACGGCGTGACCGAGTCCGTCGAGCAGGGTCTTGCGCATTTCGCGCGGGGAGATGGCGGACAGCTTGTCGAGCACACTGTCCGGCAGCTCTTCGTCGATGTGCTGCAGCTTCAGTTCGCGCAGCAGCCCGATATAGACGCGCTGCGCGATGCCTGCCGCTTCATCCGCTGTCGGCGAAGGCACTTCGTAGACCGCCATGCGCGACAACAATGCCGGCGGAATGCCTTCCAGGCTGTTCGCGGTGAGAACCCAGAATACCTGGCTGGCGTCGAGGTCGACATCGATGAACTCATCGTGGAAGGCGCGCGAGGTCTCGGGTTCGAGCAGCTGGTAGAGCGCGGCCATCGGGTCCGATTGCGTGGAGCCCGTCGCCTTCTCGACTTCGTCCAGCAGCACCACAGGATTGGCAAATTTGCCGCGCACCAGGCGTTCGGCCACCTTGCCGCACTTCGCACCCTTCCAGGTGGAGGAACTGCCGGTGATGACGAAGCCCGCCGACAGCGCGTTCATGCTGATGAATTCGAACTCGGTGCCGAGCACGGCCGCCAGCCGCTTTCCGAAGTGCGTCTTGCCGACGCCGGGATCGCCCAGCAGCAGTACCGGCATCACGTTGAAGCTGGCGCCGCCGGCGATGGCGAGGCCGAGATAGCGCGTGAGGTCGTCGAGGACTTCGCGGAAGTTCGGACAATCTTCGTAGAGCGGCTGCAGCGCGGCGGTCGTCGAGGGCGTCGTTACGAAGCGCTCTGCCCCTTTTTCAAGCATGTCGTCGTAGAAGACTTCCAGTTCCGTCGATTTCAGTGCACGCGCCCTTTCCTTGGCGCTTTCGACTGCTGTCATGCTGTAGATAGGATGAGAGCGGGCGAGAGTGATCGTCATGGTGTAAAAACTCCTCGGATCATGCGGTGCGGAATGTTCGTAACCCGGATAACGATATAACCAGCGTAGCAAACTCCGTTCCATGCGAGGAACGATTGCCGTACGGATCATTTCAGCGAAATCGGCATGCGGTGTCAATCGCAACAGGAAGGACCTGTTGCGAAGACACAAGGCTGGCAGCAGCGCGCAGCGAGTGCTGATCCGCCCTGCGGTTCAGCCGTTGATCGGCAGGATGGCCATGAGTTCGACGGCCGCGACAGCGATTGCTTCGGCCACGTCGATGCGGTTGGTGGAATGGTGGATCGTGTTGCAGCTGACGATGTCGGCGACCCCTTCCGCATGCAGATCCTCGAAGGCGGAACCGGCGAAGACCGGGTGCACTGATATACAGACCGGCGGCGGCAGTCCTGCCTGCTTCAGCCGGCGCGTGGCGGCAATCATCGTCTGCCCGGTCGATGTGATGTCATCGACCAGGACCGGCGTGCCGCCCTTC
The DNA here is from genome assembly GCF_035654295.1 of Noviherbaspirillum sp. Lineage (GTDB taxonomy): Bacteria > Pseudomonadota > Gammaproteobacteria > Burkholderiales > Burkholderiaceae_D > Noviherbaspirillum. The sequence continues at coordinate 40,105 of NZ_DASRXF010000066.1, forward strand.
CATCCGCCAGTCCCCCAGGATTCCGCCACTTCCGTTACTTCCACCTCGTGGTCGCCCTTGCGTGTTTTCTCGAGCACGACATAAGGACAGCGCACCGATTCGGCAGCCTTCGCTGCCCACTGTTCGCTTTCCGCGTCGGGGCCGATGATCACCGGATTGTCCACATGTTCCGCGATCCAGTCGCCGATGGCCGGCGCGGCGTGCACGACCTTGGTCGGGATGCTGTAGATTTCGTTGAGCCTGTGGTGGCGATGCAGGTGCGGGTCCACGGTCACGAGCCAGTCCAGGAAATCCGACAGGAAGGCCGCGATGTGCGCGGAGGTGATCCCCTCGCCTTCCTTGAAGCGCGCGTCCTGCCGCATGTAGGAAAGATATGGCGCGACAAGGCCGACGCGGCGCGCGCCCAGCTCGCGTGCGGTACGTACCGCGAGGTAGAGGGATATCAGCTTTTCGTCCGGCCGGTCCAGCGTGCAGACGAAGACGACATCACGCCCGTACACCGGCGAGCGCAGCCGCACGTAGGTCTCGCCGTCGGGAAAGCGGCGCATCTCCATCTGGCCGACTTCACAGGAAATCGCGCGGTCGAGATGCAGCGTGAAGGCTTCGTTGCCCGGCATCGCAAAGAGGATCGGTATCATGTTCCTGTTGCTCCGTCAGTGTCGTTGAGTCCGGCGGCTAAGGCAGCTCCACGCGTTCGAGGTAGTCGGGAACGCTGCATTCCCATTTCAGCGTTTCCTCGACGCGCCGTCGCAAGCTGTCCGCCGCCTCGGGCTCGCCGTGCGTAATGAAAGTGCGTTTCGGCGGCTGGCGGAACCCGGACAGCCATGCCAGGATTTCGTCGGCATCGGCATGGGCCGAAAGGTTTTCGATCTGCACCACTTGCGCGCGCAGGGGAACGTACTCGCCATGGATCTTGATCGCATCCGCCCCGCCGAGCATTGCAGCGCCGCGAGTGCCGCCCGCCTGGAAGCCGGCAAAGAGGATAGTGTTGCGCGGATCGGAAGCAAATGCCTTGAGGTGGTGCAGGACCCGCCCGCCGGTCGCCATGCCGCTCGCAGCGATAATGACCATCGGCATGCGTTTCATGTTCAAGGCCTTCGACTCATCGACCGTATTGACGATCTTCGCGGCATGGCACATCGCACTGCACTGCTCCTCATCCAGCCGGTGGTCATGCCGGTAGGCGCGGTATAGCGCGGTGACATCGGCGGCCATCGGGCTGTTCAGGTAGACGGGAAGCAGCGGCGGGATGGCGCCGGCTTTCTTGAGACGGTCCACATAGTGCAGCAAGGTTTGCGCGCGACCCACCGCAAACGATGGAATGATGACGACGCCGCCGCGTGCAACTGTTTCCTGGATGGTTTTGCCGAGCAAGGTCATCGGATCGGCCGCATCGTGGCGGCGATTGCCGTAAGTTGATTCAACCACCAGATAGTCGGCGCCCTCGACCTGCGCCGGCGGCGCCATGAGCGGGTCGTTCATGCGCCCCAGGTCTCCCGAAAACACGACGCTGGTCTTGTCGTCCCGCAGGGTGACCATCGAGGCGCCGAGGATATGCCCCGATCGTGCCAGCTCGGCGTGCAGCGCACCGGCCACGGCAAATCGCTTGCCGAACTTCACAGGCGCGAAATACGCGAGCGCGTCCTCCGCCTCCTCCTGGGTATAGAGCGGCAGCGCAGGGCTGTGCCTGGAATGTCCGTGCCGGTTCGCGTAACCCGCCTCCTCTTCGAGCAAGTGTCCGCTGTCGGGGAGCAGGATGCGGCACAGCTCGTAGGTGGCCTCGCTGCAATAGATCTTGCCGCGGAATCCGCTTTTTACCAGCAGCGGAATGTAACCGCTGTGGTCGAGGTGGGCATGGGTCAGCACGACCGCATCGATGGATGCGGGGGGAACCGGCAGGTGGGACCAGTTGCGCAGGCGTAGCTGCTTGTAGCCCTGGAACAGGCCGCAGTCGACCAGGATGTTCGAACGGCCGGATGTAACGAGGTATTTGGAGCCGGTGACGGTGCCCGTCGCTCCGAGAAATTGCATGTGCATGTGGTGTCCTCCGCAGCGCCGCTTCTTCTATTGAGACGAGGCAAGCATGCGAACACTATCCCGAATCGGGGCGCTTGTTCCATTGATCCAGATCAACCATTGCCGACACTGCATCTCCTGCCTTCTGTCCACTTCCTGCGTGTAAGTTTTTCAAGGCTGATCGGCCGGCCTCGGCCGTACGCGCTGCCTCTCTTCATTCACATATGCTTGCATGCATCTTGCTATCAATGGGTTGTGCGATACGCGCCACATGAAGCAGTGCGGGACGAGGCAAACAACACAGCAGTGGATTCATTGACCATCCTCATCATTCGCGCTTTTTTCAGCGCCCTATACTTGAATTGAGCGTGTCGTATCGAGAGTGACAGAAACGTAAACCCAATTCGGATGTCCATTCAGGGCAATCGATAAACCTACGGGGAGCACATGCAATGACCACGCATAGCGACGTCAATCGTACCGAGCAGCAAGACGACCTGCTGAAAAGCCTGATCGAGTTCACCAAGGATCATCGGGCTGCACACTGGTCCGGGACGGTCTCCGAATTCCTCGAACGAGTGATGACGGCAGACCCGAAAGGAGCCGCGCGCACGTCGCACCAGTACATGTGGGACATGATCCGCTGGATGGGCGACGTAGACGACGGCGGTACTTTCCGCTGCAAACTGTTCGACCAGGAACTTTTCGGCGTCGACGAGGCCATCGAACGCGTCGTCGATTATTTCAAGGCGGCGGCCGCAGGCTCCGAAGTGGGACGCCGCCTGCTGCTCCTGCTCGGCCCGCCTTCGGGCGGCAAGTCGACCCTGGTGATCCTGCTCAAGCGCGGCCTGGAGGAATACAGCCGCACGGAAGAAGGCGCGATGTATGCCATTCAGGGCTGCCCGGTGCATGAATCGCCGCTGCACCTGATTCCGCATTCCCTGCGCCCGCGCTTCCGCGATACCTATGGCGTGGAAATCATCGGCGAGGTGTGCCCGCATTGCCGCACCCGTCTGGAAAACGACTACAGCGGCGACTTCCTGCGCATGCCGGTGGAGCGCATCTTCATCTCCGAAGCCGGCCGCGTCGGTATCGGCACCTACGCGCCGCACGACCCGACCACGGCCGACCTTGCCGACCTCGTGGGTTCGGTCGACCTGTCCAAGGTGGCCGAGTATGGCGACGAAGGCGACCCGCGTGCATGGTCGTGGTCAGGCGCCGTATATGCGGCCAGCCGCGGCATGCTGGAGATGATCGAGATCCTGAAGGTCAAGCGCGAATTCCTGTACCTGCTGCTGACGCTCACGCAGGAAAAGAACGTGAAGGTATCGCGCTTCCCGCTCATCTATCTCGACGAGACCATCCTCGCCCACACCAACCTGGCGGAATTCCGCAAATTCCTGCAGGAGAGCGAGAACGAAGCCCTTCTCGACCGCATGGTCATCATCCAGGTGCCCTATACCTTGAATTACAAGGATGAGGCGAGAATTTACAAGAAACTGATTTCCTCGGCGGCACCCGCCTTCCGCGAAGTGCACCTCGATCCGCATGTCCTGCATGCGGCAGCGGTCTTTGCCATCTTCACGCGCCTGCACGAGGCCGACGACAAGGAGGTGGAACTAAGCAAGAAAGTCCGCCTCTACGCCAATGAAGAGGTGGAAGGCTATGCCCACGCCGAGGCCGAGCGCATGAAACAGCGCATGCCTGACGAGGGATTGGCGGGAATCTCCCCGCGTTTCGTCATCAACGCCCTGTCGAACGCGATCATCCAGACCAATGTGAAGAGCCTGACCACGATGGATGTGCTGCTCGCTCTCAAGGATTCGATCGAGAACGACGCGCGCATCGATCCGAAACGCAAGCGTAAGTGGATCGATTACCTCGTGCTGGCGCGCAAGGACTTCTACAACAGGTGGGTGAAGGAAGACGTGCACAAGGCGCTGTTCGTCTCTTTCGAGCAGGAAGCACAGGATCTGCTGGACAAGTACCTGGACGAGGTGGAAGCGATGCTCGACAACCGCCAGATCAAGGACCCGATCACCAACGAGGAACGCAAGCCCGACGAACGCTTCCTGCGCGCGGTGGAAGAAAAGATCCACATCTCCGATTCCGGCAAGCAGTCGTTCCGGCAGGAGGTGGTGCGCAAGGCGATGGGCGCCTACAAGCGCGGCGAGAAATTCACGCTCGACAGCCATGCGCAATTGCACAACGCCGTGCAGCAATACCTGTTCGAACAACGGCGCGAAGTCTTGCGCCTGGTCAGTTCCACGACCCGTCCGGATGAGGAAGTGCGGCAGAAGATCTCGGTCGTCGAAAAGCGGCTGGTGGATGAGTACGGCTATGACAGCCACAGCGCACGTGAGGCGCTCAACTACGTGACCACGCTGATGGCACAGGAATGAGGCGCATGCTCTATGACTGACCACATCACGATTTCTGCTGAAACACCCTGGTACGACCTTTTCTCCAGGGGCTCTCGCGACTGGCTGCGCCACAACCAGAAAGTCCGCGAGGCGGTCCAGCAGAACCTGCCCAACCTGGTGGCCGGTCCGGATGTCATGACCGGCGCGGAGGACCGCACCGTGCAGGTGCCGGTCCGTCTGCTCGAGCACGCCCGCTTCCGGCTGGCGGACTCGAACCAGACCTTCACCAGCGCGGGCCAGGGCAAAGGCAAGCCCGGTGACGTGCTGCGCCAGGCGCAGCCCGACATGGGCGGCGACGAGGGCGAAGGCGGCAACAACGATGGCGAGGTGAAACTGCTGCTGGAGTTCAAGGTCGACGACATCATCGACTGGCTGTGGGAAGAATTGCAGTTGCCCGACCTGCAGCCCAAGCGCAACACCGCCGTCACCGACGACGAATATGTCCGCGAAGGCTGGGACAAGCACGGCGCCCGCGCCCGCCTCGACCGCCGCCGCACCGTGAAGGAAGCGGTGAAGCGGCGCGCGACGCAGGAAAGGACGACCGAGAACCCGGTGCCGTTCACCAACGAAGACTTGCGCTTCAAGCAATTGGTGCAGCGGCGCAAGCCGGCGACGAACGCGGTTGTGATTTTCGCGCTCGACGTCTCGGCCAGCATGACCGATGCCGAGCGCAAGCTGGCGAAGAGTTTCTTCTTCTTTGTGCTGCAGGGCATCCGCCGCCGCTACGGCAAGGTGGAAACGCGCTTCATCGCGCATACTACGCAGGCATGGGAGTTTTCCGAGAGCGAGTTCTTCAATGTCAGCGGCACCGGCGGCACCGGCGCGTCCACGGCGTTCAAGCTGGCGCTGGAACTGGTCGAGACGGAATACGACCCGTCGCAGTACAACGGCTACCTGTTCTATGCGTCTGACGGCGAGAACTTCACCGAAGACCGCGCCGCCGCCACCGAGTACCTCTCGAAACTGGGCAAGCTGCTCAACTACATCGGCTATGTGGAGACCGTCCCCGGCTCCCCGCGGACCTCGGAAACGGAAATGAAAATGCTGTGCTCCGAAGTCGAGCGCAGCGGCGCACCGATCGGCAGCAGCATCCTGACGCGGCATGAGGACGTTTGGAAGGCCATCCGCAAGTTCTTCGTTCAGCAGCAAGAGGAATAGACAGCATGTGCAACTCCACTCACACGCCTGAAGCGGTCGCGCAGCTGAAGGAGTATTCGACTCGCATCGAAAAGCTTGCCCGCGATCTCGGTCTGGATTACTACCCGGTCGATTTCGAGCTCGTCCCGAACAATTTCATGATGGAAATCGCGGTGTACGGCTTGCCGGTGCGCATGCACCACTGGTCCTTCGGCGTGCGCTACATCCACCAGCTCATCCGGCAGGGCATGGGCCATTCGCGCATTTTCGAAGTGATGTTCCCCGGCGATCCGTGCCGCGCCTACCTCGTCAACGGCAACACGCTGCCGGAGAATGCGCTGGTGACGGCGCACGTGCTCGGACACGCCGACTTCGCCAAGAACAACCACCTGTTCGCGCAGTTCATGGAGATGGCGGGCGGCCATATCCTGGAACAGGCGGCCGACCGCGCCCATCGCATCGAAACCGCGATCCAGGAGCACGGACAGGAACGGGTGGAGGCGGTGCTGGATGCCGCGCTGGCGCTGGAACCGCACATCGACATCAACCGCGAGCTGCACCGGCCGCTGTTTCCGACACATGCGCCCAAGCCGGAACCGGAACCGGCGCTCGACGAATTCCAGAAGCGCTTCCGCTCGCTGCCGGGCGAAAGGATGTTCGCCGAGGCCCACGCGCAAGCCAAGCGTCCTGCCATTCCGCCTCAGCCGGAGTACGACCTGCTCTGGTTCATCGCGCACTATGCGCCGGAGATGGAGGACTGGGAGCGCGACATCTTCCTCGCCGTGCGCGAAGAGTCGTACTACTTCTACCCGGTGTTCGCCTGCCAGATCATGAACGAGGGCTGGGCTTCGTACTGGCATGCCCGCCTGCTGCGCGAGGCGGATTTCCTGCCGCAGGACCTCTACCTGTCCGCGATCAAGGCCCACTCGGATGTGGTGCGCCCGTACGCGGCCGAGCGGCAGCTGGCGCTGGCGGTCAATCCCTACCATCTCGGCTTCTCGATGTGGGAAGACATCATCGAGAAGCATGGGCTGGAAAAGGCACGCCAGATCGTCAAGGAAGAAGACGACTTCGGCTTCGTCCGCAACTACTTGACCAGGGACTTGATCGAGGAGCTCGAGCTCTTCGTGTACGAGGCGCGCGACGATGGCGACATCCGCATCTCGGCCAATGAAGTGCACGCGGTGCACGAAGCCATCCTCGGACCGAAGTTCAATTACGGCGCACCGCGCATCGCCGCCAACCACCTGCATGTGGACGGCAGCCTGCAACTGGTGCACGACCACCAGAGCGACGGCCGCGGCGTGGATCTCTCCCGTGCCGAGCGGGTGCTGGAATACATCGGCCGGGTCTGGCGCCGGCCGGTCACGCTGCACACGGTCGGCGACCGCGGCGAGGCGCGTGTCGTCACCAGCAAGCGCCTGTAAGCATCCTGCCAACTCCCGCAGCCCGCGTTGCCGTTCCGGCCACGCGGGCTGTTGCATTCCCACGCTACAAGAACGGTTTTGCGCACCGGGCCGCCTTAAGATTTATAATAGATCGATCTTATTTCCCGGCCGGGGATATAATTTCCCGTATTCCCGCCACAGACCGAGCGAGCCATGCGCCTGACCGACTACACCGACTACTCCCTGCGTACGCTGATGTACCTCGGCATCCACCGCGAGAACCTGGTCACCATCCAGGACATCGCGGATGCCTACGGCATCTCCAAGAGCCATCTGATGAAGGTAGTGCACCAGCTCGGCCTGTCGGGACTGGTCGAGACCATCCGCGGCCGCAGCGGCGGCCTGCGCCTGGGGAAGGAACCGGAGGAAATCAACATCGGCGACGTGGTGCGCAACACTGAGCCGGATTTCATGATGGTGGAATGCTTCAACCGCGAGATCAACGAGTGCGTGCTCTCGCCCTCCTGCGAACTGCAGGATGTACTGCGGCGGGCGACGGCGGCCTACCTCCAGGTGCTCAGCGGCGTCACCCTGGCCGACCTGCTGCGCAACAGCGGCGCCCTGCGCACCATGGCGCGCGTGCAAGTCTACCCGCGCGACAAGGCCAAGGCGGCCGCCTGATCCCTCCTCTTCCTTAGACAAGCTCGCAACGGATCGTCGCCGGTTCGTTGCACAGCTTGCGCAGCAGCTCCTTGGAGATCGGCGCTTCGACGTCCGTGATTACATAACCGATCGGCCCGCGCGTTTGCAGGTGCTGGGCGACGATGTTCAGCCCCGCCTCCGCAAAATCGGCATTCATCCGCGCGATCACGCCCGGCTCGTTGCGATGCACATGCAGCACCCGGCTGCGCGCCTGTTTCTCGACGTGGGAAATCTCCGGGAAATTCACCGCCCAGCGCGTCGTGCCCGCCTTGAGGAAGCGCGCGAGCTTGTCCGACACTTCGCGCCCGATGTTTTCCTGCGCCTCCTCGGTGCTGCCGCCGATGTGCGGCGTCAGGATCACGTTGTCGAGACCGCGCAGCGGGGAAACGAATTCCTCCTTGTCGTTGCCCGGCTCGGCGGGAAAGACGTCCAGCGCCGCGCCGGCGAGGTTCTTTTCCCGCAACGCCGTATTGAGCGCGTCGATGTCGACCACGGTGCCGCGCGAAGCATTGATGAGCACGGCTGTCGGTTTCATGTGTGCAATGCGCTCCGCCGTCATCATGTTTGCCGTCGTGCTGCCGCCCGGAACATGCAAGGTGACTACGTCGGCCTGCTCCAGCAACGCTTGAAGCGTCGGCATGGGCCTGGCGTTGCCCAGTGGCAGCTTGCTCTCGACATCGTAGTAACACACCCGCATGCCCACGCTCTCGGCCAGGATGCCGACCTGCGCGCCGATGTTGCCGTAGCCGATGATGCCAAGCAGCTTGTTGCGCACCTCGTAGGCGCCCTGCGCGCTCTTGTCCCATTTGCCGCGATGGGTGCGCGCATTCTTTTCCGGAATCCGCCGCAGCAGCAGGATGGCCTGCGCAATAACCAGCTCCGCCACCGAGCGGGTATTGGAGAACGGCGCGTTGAACACCGGGATGCCCTGGGCGGCGGCGGCGTTCAGGTCCACCTGGTTGGTGCCGATGCAGAAGCAGCCAATGGCTTTCAGCTTCGGCAAGGCCGCCAGGGTATCGGCCGAAATGTGCGTGGCGGAGCGAATGCCCACGGCGTCGGCATCGGCCAGCGTGGTCTTCAGTTCCTCGGGCTTCAAGGCGGTCGGAATCTGCACGATGTCGGCAAATCCTTCCACATTGAGGTGTGCCGCCGCGCTCGCATGAATTTTCTCCAGCAGGACTATCTTCGCCATCGCTCACCTCGTAATTAAGATTCATTTACAATCAATATTAATACTGATCGAGACTTGCCGCTCCTTGCCGGGCTGAAAGGGTAGATATGCTGACGGATCCGAAAATCGCCGAGAAGGCCACCGTGGAAAAAATCCTCCGCCTGCAGTGGTGGACCGACAAGCTGCTCACCTTTACGACAACGCGGCCGCCGGGATATTCCTTCGATGCGGGGCAATACGCGCGCCTCGGCCTGCGCGACGCGCACGGCGTGGTGTGGCGCGCCTACTCGATGGTCTCCTCGCCGGCCCAGGACTTCCTCGAGTTCTACGGCGTACTGGTGCCGAACGGGCTGTTCACCACGCAACTCAAGGCGTTGAAGGAAGAAGACGGGATTCTTGTCGAGAAGCAGCGCTACGGCTTCATGACGCCGGACCGCTTCACCGATGGCGAGGACCTGTGGATGATCGCCACCGGCACCGGCGTCGGCCCCTTCATATCCATGCTGCGCGATCCCTATGTCTGGGGCCGCTTCCGCAACCTCATCCTCGTGCACGGCGCGCGGCATACCGAGGAATTCACCTATCGTGACGAACTGGCGAGCTATGTCCGCAAGGCGCCTTTCGAGGCGCCCTCGCGGCTGCAAGTCGTGCGCGCGGTGACGCGTGAGGATGCGCAAGGCGCCGATCCCCTGCTGCTCAAGGGACGTGTGACGACGCTGTTCGAGAACGGTGCGCTGGAAAAGGCCGCCGGTCTGCCCATCACCGAGGCCGCCTCGCGCTTCATGTTGTGCGGCAATCCGGAGATGATCGAGGATATGCGCAAGCTGCTGCACGGACGCGGGATGAGGCCGGTACGGCGGGCGCTGCCGGGCCATTTTGTGACGGAGAACTACTGGTAGCAGGACGTCGGTGGCTAAAGAATATTCTCGGCGGGCCGCTTGGCGGGTTTCGCTTCGCTCTATCCACCCTACCATCCTTTATAAAGTACCGTAGATCCTATGAAGAGGTGAGCCAGTTGCAAAAGCTATCCTTAGAATTTGAAGTGCGACCAACAAATCGAGGAGAACGACATGCAACCGACTCACGAGAACGATTTTACGCTGAATGGGATGTTGACGGTGGCGCTG
>NZ_DASRXF010000067.1:0-14218 GCF_035654295.1 Noviherbaspirillum sp.
GGCCCTGGTTGCGCTGGCGCTGAGCGGCACGGTCGCCATCATCTACCTGATGTTCCTGCTGATCGTCGAACCCGTCGAGCGCCTGCGGGGCGGCATCGAAAAGATGACGGAAAAGGATTTCAGCGCCCGGCTGACCGTCGACAGCAACGACGAGTTCGGGCAATTGACGCAAGGCTTTAACCACATGGCCGACCGGCTGGAAGCGCTGTACAACAGCCTGGAAGAACGGGTAAAGGCGAAAACCGCCGAACTGGCCGACCAGAACCGGGAGCTGGCCCTGCTGTACGACAGCGCCGCCTTTCTCCAGGGCCTGCAGCCGGTGGAGTCGATGTGCGAAGGTTTCCTGCAGAAGATCCGTGCCTATTTCGGCGCCGACGGCGGCACCGTGCGGGTGCTGGACGAGCGGAACGGGAATACGCACATGATCGTGTACCACGGCATTACCGAGGCGCATGCGAAGGCGGAGAATTGCATGAAGCCCGGCGAATGCCTGTGCGGAGATGCGGTGGCGCAACGGGTCTCGATCATTCATGACCTGCGCCGTCCGGGCCTGCTGGCGTCGCGCCGCTGTCGCGAGGAAGGCTTCGCCACGGTATCGATGTTCCATATCTTCGCGCATCAGCAGCACATCGGTTTCTTCACGCTGCACTTCCACAAGTCGCGCGCCTTCAGCGAGCGGGAGCAGGCGCTGCTCGAAACCCTGGGCCAGATGCTCGGCACCGCCATCCAGAACATGCGGCTGGGCGCGCGCGAGCGGGAAATGGCGATCTCCGAAGAGCGCAACCTCGTGGCGCAGGGGCTGCACGACAGCATCGCGCAGGGACTGACCTTCATGAACATCCAGCTGCAGATGCTGGACGAATCGCTGCGCGAAGGGCGCCTGGACGAAGTCGCGGAAATCGTGCCTGCGTTGCGTTCCGGCGTGCAGGAAAGCTATGAAGACGTGCGCGAACTCCTGCTCAACTTCCGCAGCCGCCTGGCCGAAGACGACCTTGTCGCGGCACTGGAGACCGCCGTCGAGAAGTTCCGGAAACAGACGCGCATTGCGGTCGATTTCGTATGCGAAGGAAGCGGGCCGCCGTTCTCGCGCGAGCAGCAGCTGCAAGTGCTGTTCATCGTGCAGGAAGCCTTGTCCAATATCCGCAAGCACGCTGTCGCGCGGCATGTCGACATCCGCCTGCAGGACGGCCCGGATTTTACGCTCGGCATACGGGACGACGGCGTGGGCTTCGATGCCGCCACACTCATGCAGAAGGGAGACGGGCATGTCGGCATCAACATCATGCGGGAGCGCGCGCAACGCATTCACGCCTGGGTCGAGATCGATTCGGAGCCCGGCAAAGGGACGACGGTGACCCTGCGCCTGCCGCAACAGGAACGCCGCGCAGCCTGAGGAGAGACACGATGGAAAACACCAACAAACCGATCAGTGTGCTGCTGGTCGACGATCACACCCTGTTCCGCAGCGGCATCCGCTCGCTGCTGCAGCGCAATCCGGATTTCGCCGTGGTCGGGGAAGCGGCCGACGGCGTCGAGGGCGTCAAGCGCGCCCGGCAGCTGCGCCCGGACGTGGTGCTGCTGGACCTGAACATGCCGGGCATGTCCGGACTGGAAACGCTGCACCTGATCCTGCAGGACTGCCCGGACAGCGCGGTCATCCTGCTCACCGTTTCCGAGGAAGCGCAGGACCTGACCGCGGCTCTGCAGGCGGGGGCGCGCGGTTACCTCATCAAGAACATCGATGCCGACTACCTCGTGCGCGCCATCCGGCGGGCGGCGGCGGGCGAACCGGTGCTGGCCGAGGCGATGACCACCAAGCTGGTTGCGCAGATGCAGGGCGGTGCTGCGCCCAAGCCGGCGGCACCGTCCGAGATCGACCGCCTTACTCCGCGCGAGCGGGAAATCCTGGCCTGCCTGGCGCGCGGTGAAAGCAACAAGGTGATCGCGCGCACGCTCGATGTGGCCGAGAGTACCGTGAAGATCCACGTGCAGAACATCCTCAAGAAGCTCAACCTCGCCAGCCGCGTGCAGGCTGCGGTGTATGCGGTGGAGCACGGGATGTCGGGGGTGGGGGAGAAGGGAGCTGCGGGGTAGTGGGCGTTGGAGGCGGGGTGAACGACGCTGGATTCCGGCCTTCGCCGGAATCCAGCGTCGTCCAACAGCCAAAACAGAAAAGAAAACGGGCCGGAAAACCGGCCCGTTGTCATCTCGTGCTCCCGCCCTCAGCCGCCGCACTTGCCGCAGCAACCGCCGCAGCTCGAGTCCGATTCGCCGAGGTTGATCTTCCTGACGCCAAAGCCGGCCTTGGCCAGTGCGTTCGCCATTTCCTGCGGCGCGGTCTGGTCTTCGTCGAACTGAACGATCGCCCGGTTCTGCGGATACGACACGCTGACGTTGCTGACGCCGTCGACCGATTTGATCGCGCGCATCACCGTCTCGGTGCAGTCTTCAGAGGTCATCCCGGTGACATTCAGGACTTCGGTTTGCATGGTGTTTCCTTTATCACTAAATAACAATTCGAGCTGGTTCAATGCGCCATCAGAATCGGCACGGTCATCGATTCCAGCACGGTGCGGGTGACGCCGCCGAGCAGGATTTCGCGGAAGCGCGAGTGGCCGTAGCCGCCCATGACGATCATGTCCGAACCGAGGTCGGTGGCGATCGACAGCAGCGCGTTGCCGACGTCGATGTCGGTCTTCTGGCGCACCACGTTGACGTTGATCCTGTGGCGTGCGAGGTAGAGGCCGATGTCGGCGCCCGGTTGCTCGCCGTGCGCATCGCCGCGCGAATCCGCATTGAACACGACCACGTCGACGTTCTGTGCGCGCTTGAGCAGCGGGATGGCGGCGGTGACGGCACGCGTGGCGCTGGTGCTGGCGTCCCAAGCGATCAGCACGCGCTTGGGCGCGGCATCATACTTGCCGACGTAGGGAACGATCAGGACCGGGCGGCCGGCGTTCATCACGACGAACTCGGGGAAGTCGGGCAGCGTGGTCGAGGACGGCTCGTCGGCGTTGGCCTGGCCGACCACCACGAGGTCGCTGTAGCGGGCCTGCAGGCTGATGCCGGCGCCGGCCTCGTCATCGATCTGGCGGGCCTCGTAGGACTGGACGCCGATGCCCCTCACCGTGCTTTCGAAGAGGGCGAGCGAATCCTTTGCCGCGCCGCGCAGTTCTTCGAGGTGGTTGTCGAGGTGGGTCGCCATGCCGCCGCCTTCATAAATGAAGCGGGACTGGTAGATGAAGCGCGAGACGCCGCTGGGCGCGGCGCCGATCAGGTGCGCATCTTCATTCATTGCGATCTGGGCGGCCAGCTTCACACGTTCGATTGCCTGCTTGTCTTTGTCCACGTGGACGAGTACGGTTTTATACGACATGTCATCTTCCTCTTGTTGATTGACGTTGCGACGCCTCTTCAAGTTGCGGTTGTTAGCGTAGGGCCTGACCGAAATGCAGTCCAGAAAAAACCGATTCGCTTAAACATTAGTTCGGGCATTTTTGACTCAGATCAAAATTTCCCGCCACACCGGTTCGTAACATCATCGGCACATGAAAATGCGGCTCGTATCGCCGTTTCGGAAGGCGTGCAAGAATGGCAGGACATGAACCGGCACACCAGGAATCCTCATGACTGTCAGGAACCTCAAGCACCTGTTTGAACCGAAATCGATCGCGCTCATCGGGGCTTCGCCCAAGCCGCATTCCGTGGGCGTCACGGTACTGAAGAACCTGCTTGCGGGCGGATTCGACGGCGAGATCATGCTGGTCAATCCGAAGTATGAAAGCCTGGCCGACCGGCCGGTCTACGTATCCGCCGCCAAACTGCCGGCCGCGCCGGATCTCGCCATCATCTGCACGCCACCTGCCACCGTGCCCGGGATCATTTCCGAGCTCGGCAAACGGGGGACGAAGGCGGCCATCGTCATGACCACCGGACTGGCGGCGGCGAAAGACCTGTACGGCCGGAACATGAAGGACCAGATGCTCAAGGCGGCCCGGCCGCACCTGCTGCGCATTCTCGGTCCCAACAGCGTCGGTCTGCTCGTTCCCCGATTGGGCATGAACGCCAGCCTGGCGCATACCGGCGCCCTGCCGGGCAAGGTCGCGTTCGTGTCGCAATCCGGCGCCGTGGCGGCCGGTGTGCTCGACTGGGCGAAGGGCCGCAACATCGGGTTTTCAAAATTCCTCGCCCTTGGCGACAAGGCGGATGTCGACATCGGCGACGTGCTCGACTACCTCGCCGGCGATGCGGACACCCAGGCCATCCTGCTCTACCTGGAAGCCGTGCGCGATGCGCGCAAGTTCATGTCGGCCGCGCGCGCGGCGGCGCGCAGCAAGCCCATCATCGTGATCAAGACGGGCCGCGAACCGGAAGGGGCGAGGGCGGCGGCTTCGCATAGCGGCGCGCTGGCGGGATCGGACGACGTCTATGACGCCGCCATCCGCCGTGCCGGCATGCTGCGCGTCTATACTACGCTGGACCTGTTCGATGCCGTGGAAACGCTCGCGCATGCCCGGCCAATACGCGGCGACCGGCTGGCCATCATCAGCAACGGCGGCGGTCCCGGCGTGCTGGCGACCGATGCGCTGATCGGCAAGCAGGGCCGGCTGGCGGCGTTGTCACCGCAGGCGGCCGGCAAGCTCGACAATCTGTTCCCGGGCGCGGCGCCGCGCGACAACCCGGTGGATATCCTCGGCGATGCACCCGTGCAGCGCTATGTCGATGCCATGGACATCGTCATGCAGGAACCGGAGGTGGACGCGGCGCTGCTCATTCACGCGCCCACCGCCATCGTGCCCAGCACGGAGATTGCGACCGCACTCGTGCCGCTCGTAAAAAACGGATCCCGCAACGTGCTTTCCTGCTGGCTGGGCGGCGGCGAAGTGGCGCAGGCGCGCAGCATGTTTTCCGAGGCGGGAATCCCGACCTACGATACGCCGGAGGAAGCGGTGCGCGGTTTCATGCAGATCGTGCAATACAACCGCAACCAGAAACTGCTGATGGAGGTTCCCGCTTCCGCTTCCTCGTCGGTGGAAGAGGACAGGGAGGCGGTGCGCGCGCTGGTCAGGAAGGCGCTGTCGCGCGGGCGTGAGTCGCTCACCGAACCCGAAGCGAAACAGGTGCTGGCCGCCTACGGCATCCCGGTGGTGCGGACGCTGGCGGCGGGCTCCATCGAGGAAGCAGTGGAATGCGCGTCGCGCGTCGGTTTTCCTGTCGCGCTCAAGATCCTGTCGCCGGACCTCACGCACAAGTCCGATGTCGGCGGCGTCGCGCTCGACCTGGAAGACGCCGAATCCTTGCGGGCGGCCGCGACCGGCATGAACAAGCGGCTGGCGGAGATGCGGCCGCGGGCCGCACTGGCCGGCTTTTCGGTGCAATCGATGGTGCGGCGGCCCGAGGCGCGGGAGCTGATCGTCGGTGCGGCCACCGACCCGGTGTTCGGCCCTGTCATCCTGTTCGGCCAGGGCGGAATTGCGGTTGAAGTCACCGCTGACCATGCCATCGGCCTGCCGCCGCTGAACACGGTGCTGGCGCGCGACATGATCTCGCGCACTCGCGTATCACGGCTGCTGGCCGCATACCGCAACTGCGAGGCGGCGGACATCGATGCGATCAGCAATGTGCTGATCCGGATTTCGCACCTGGTGATCGATATTCCCGAGATCGTGGAACTCGACATCAACCCGCTGCTGGCCGACGCTTCCGGGGTGATTGCGCTGGATGCGCGCATCCGCCTGCAGGAGACGGAAAAGGGCGGCATGGACCGGCTCGCAATCCGTCCCTATCCCGAGGAACTGGAGGAGTGGGTGGAATGGCAGGGGGAACGCATCCTCCTGCGCCCCATCAAACCCGAGGACGGCCTGCAGCATGTCGAGTTCTTCAGCCGCCTGGCGCCGGAGGATGTGCGCATGCGCATGTTCGTGCAGATGCGGGAACTGTCGCCGGGGCAGCTGGCACGCATGACCCAGATCGACTATGACCGCGAAATGGCCTTCATCGCCACCCGCACGCGCCCCGACGGCATGCCGGAAACGCTGGGCGTGGCCCGTATCGTGTTCGATCCGGACAATGTGCAGGGCGAGTTCGCCGTCACCACCCGTTCCGACCTCAAGGGCAAGGGGCTTGGCAAACTGCTCATGCAAAAACTGATACGGCATTCGCGTGACCGCGGCGCGCAAGAGATCGTCGGCGAAACGCTGAGCCAGAACACGGCGCTGCTGGGGCTGGCGAAACGGCTCGGTTTCTCCGCGCACCGCTCCCGCGAGAACGATACCTTCCTGCTGAAACTGCCCTTGAAAGACACGTAATTCCTCCGTTTGGCGTACCGACGTCATTGCAATCGGCGGCGGAGCAATATAAGATTCTTCTTAAATGAATCTTTTAGGAGCCGCCATGACCCTCGTGAGGATAGAAGAACCGCGCGTCAAGGAACCCCCGCAGTCGGGATTTGCGCATCACCCCGTGTTCCGGCTGGGTTTCCGCCCGTTCTACCTGCTGGCGGCGGCCTTTGCCGCGATCAGTGTGCCGCTGTGGATTGCGCGCTATTTCGGCAACCTCGGCGCACTGGCGCGAGTGGACCTGAACTGGCACATGCATGAAATGGTGTTCGGTTTTGCCATTGCCGTCATCATCGGTTTCGTGTTCACCGCCGGGCGCAACTGGACTGGGCTGTGGACACCGCGCCGCGGCCATCTCGCGGCGCTCGCCGGGCTCTGGATCGCCGGCCGCATTGCGATGCTGTTCGCGCCGCCGCTGCTGGCCGCCGCCGTCGACCTCCTGTTCCTGCCGCTGGCGGCGTATCCCATCTATAGCGTCCTGCATCGCACCGGCAACAAGCGCAACATGTTCCTTGTCGGCCTGCTGGCGCTGCTCACGCTGATCAATGCGCTGTTCCATGCGTCCGTGCTCGGCTGGCTGCAGATGTCGTCCGTCACGCCGGTGCAGGCGGCAATTCTTGTCATTGTCATGATCGAATCGGTGATCGGGGGGCGCGTGATCCCCGGCTTCACGGCAAACGCGATCCAGGGCGCCAAACCGGTAACGAATGAGAAACGCGACAAGATCAGCATTGCACTCACCGCCATGGCCGCGGTTGCCTGGGTGGCGAACCTGCCGGGCCCGCTCGCCGGAGCGATCGCCGTCGCCGCCGCCGCTGCGCAGGCGACAAGGGTGGCGGGCTGGATGCCGCATGTCACCTTGCGCAAGCCGATTCTGTGGATCCTTCACCTGTCGTATGCCTGGATCCCGGTGGGCCTCCTCATGCTGGGCCTGGCGTCATGGGGAATGACGACAAGCAGTGCCGCATTCCATGTGCTGACCATCGGTTCGATGGCGGGCCTGATCATCGGCATGATCACGCGCACCGCGCTCGGCCATACCGGGCGTCCGCTCAATGCGGGCAGCAGCGAGCTCGTGATGTATGTCCTGATCCAGCTTGGCGTGATTGCACGCATGCTTGCCGCCGCCAACGTCCTGCGCTCCGAGATGCTGGTGGCGACCGCGGCTTTCTGGAGCGCGGCCTTCGTCCTGTACGTGATCGTCTACGGGCCGTATCTGCTGGCGCCGCGTGTGGACGGGCGTGAGGGTTAATACAACAGGGGGCTTGACATTTTTTCGAAGGGCAACCCAATCCCGGCATTTTTGACCTAGATCAAGGCTCCCGTTTTGCCCGGAAACGTACACTGCAAGCCAGTCTGATAGCGCCCCGCCCATGGGGCGAACGACAGGAGCAAAACTACCATGGCAGTCCCGGCAACAGCAGTTCCCATTTCTTCCAACGTCCAGTTCGATGCTGCGCTCATCCGCAAGATGAGCCAGCAGGGACCGCGCTACACTTCCTATCCGACGGCAGATCGCTTCACCGAGAACTTCGGCATGGGCGATTACCTGCAGGCAGTGAACAGCGTGCGTGCGATGGGGGCGCGCAATCCGCTGTCGCTCTACATTCATATCCCGTTCTGCGACAAGCTGTGCTACTACTGCGCATGCAACAAGATCATTACCAAGGTCCGCAGCAAGGCCGATGAGTACCTGACTTACCTGAAGCGCGAAATCGAGATGCAGGGCAAGCTGTTCGCCGACATGAACACGGTCGAGCAGCTGCACTTCGGCGGCGGCACCCCGACCTACATTTCCGATGCGCAAATGGGTGACCTGATGGCCTACCTGCGCAAGTGGTTCCGTTTTGCCACCGACGAAGCAGGCGAGTATTCGATCGAGATCGACCCGCGCACCGTATCGCCGGAACGCATCCATTCGCTGCGCTCGCAGGGCTTCAACCGCGTCAGCCTGGGCGTCCAGGATTTCGATCCGGAAGTGCAGAAGGCGGTCAACCGCGTGCAGCCGGAAGAGTGCACGCTGGGCGTGATGAACGCGGCGCGCGAGGCGGGTTTCCGCTCCATCAGCATCGACCTGATCTACGGCCTGCCGAAGCAGAACCTGATCACCATGGACCGCACACTGACCAAGGTGATCGCCGCCAACCCCGACCGCCTGTCGATCTACAACTACGCGCACATGCCGACGCTGTTCAAGCCGCAGCGTCGTATCAACGAGGACGAACTGCCGAGCAGCGAGACCAAGCTCGACATGCTCTCGCTGTGCATCCGCCGCCTGACCGACGCCGGCTATGTCTACATCGGCATGGACCATTTCGCCAAGCCGAACGACGAGCTCGCGATCGCCCAGCGCCAGGGGCGCCTGCACCGCAACTTCCAGGGCTATTCGACCCACGCGGAAGCGGAGATGGTGGCCATGGGCGTGTCAGCCATCAGCTCGGTCGGCTCCACCTACAGCCAGAACGAGAAGACGCTGGAAAGCTATTACGAGCGCCTCGAGCAGGGCGAGCTGCCGATCTGCCGCGGCTTCAAGATGAACGTCGACGACCTGCTGCGCCGGATCATCATCCAGATGCTGATGTGTAATTTCGAGCTGTCCATCAAGTCGCTCGAACTTGCCTATCCGATCACCTTCGTCAACTACTTCGAGAAGGAACTCGAGAAGCTGCGCGCACTCGAAGCCGACGGCCTGCTGAGCATCGATCCGGAATGGATCACGGTGACCCCGAAGGGGCGCCTCCTGATCCGCAACATCTGCATGGTGTTCGACCGCTATCTCGCCATGCCGCGCGAAGTGAAGCTCGAGCGCATGCACTATTCCAAGACGATCTGACGATCCCCGAACCCGCCGGCCCGCGCCGGCGGGATGCAGCAGGATAGTCACCCACCTGCTATCCTCGACACGTGACTGAATTACATCTTCTTTCCGTTTTCATGATCGGCCTCCTCGGCGGCGTGCATTGCGTCGGCATGTGCGGGGGCATCGTGGGCGCGTTTTCCGTGGTGACGCCGCGCCGCCCGTTTCCCGTTCCCGTGACGAACGGCGCCGGGGCCATCGCCGCTCCTGCTGTATTCGAGGGCGCCGGCCGCGTGCTCGCCTATAACGCCGGCCGTCTTGCCAGTTATGCCATTGCCGGCGCCATTGCCGGCGGCGTCGCCCAGGCTGCGCGCACCTTTTCCTTCATTTCTTCCCTCCAGGTCGGCGGCTACTGGCTTGCCAACCTGATGCTTGTCGCCCTCGGCCTCTACCTGATGGATGTGTGGCGCGGGCTGGCCCGGCTTGAATCCGCAGGGCAGTTCGTCTGGCGCCGCGTGCAGCCGCTGGTCAAGCGCCTGCTGCCGGTCGACAGCATCGGCAAGGCATTCGCCCTCGGCGGGCTGTGGGGCTGGGTCCCGTGCGGCATGGTGTACAGCGTGCTGATGACCGCCATGCTCAGCGGTACCGCGGCATCCGGGTCGCTTGTCATGCTGGCATTCGGCGCGGGCACCTTGCCGGTGCTGCTCACCATGGGCATGCTCGGCACCCGCCTGCAGGCATGGACGCGGCGCCGTGGCGTGCGCGTCGCGGCCGGGACGCTGGTCCTCGCATTCGGCCTGCTCGGACTTGCGCGTGCCACGAGCGGCGTATCCCTCGGTTGGCTCGATGCGCTCTGCCTGACGCCTCCGGCGGCCAGCTCCCATACCGGAGGCCATTGATGGACGCACTGTCATGTTTCCATTGCGGACTGCCGGTTCCTGCGGGATCGACCTGGTCGGTGAACATCGCCGGCACGGAGCGCACGATGTGCTGCCCGGGCTGCGAGGCTGTCGCCAAGACCATCGTCGACAACGGCTTGACGGATTACTACACCACGCGTGACGGCTACGCGAGCACCGGCGACAGCGAAGCACTGGTGCCGGCCGAACTGCGCCTGTACGACGCGCCCGAGCTCCTCGAACAGTTTGCGGAAATGAATGCGCAGGACAGCAGCGTCTGCGAAGCCAGCTTTTCCGTCGAGGGCATCCGCTGCGCGGCCTGCGTGTGGCTGATCGAGCGCCGCGTCGGCGCGGTGCAGGGCGTGCAGATGATGAACCTCAACGTCGCCACGGAACGCCTGCAGGTGCGCTGGAACAAGGACGCCTGCAAGCCGAGCGACATCCTGAAGGCGGTGCGCGAAGTCGGCTATGCCGCCTATCCCTACGACGCCGTACGGCATGGCGAGCAGTTGCAGCGCGCCAGCAAGAAGCTGTTCCGCCAGGTCTTCATTGCCGGTTTGTCCATGATGCAGGTGATGATGTATGCCGTCCCTGTCTACCTGGCCACCGACGGCACCATGGATGCCGACATGGAAGGCATGATGCGCTGGGCCAGCCTGCTGCTCACGCTGCCTGCCGTGCTGTACTCCGGGCTGCCGTTCTTCCAGGGCGCGTGGGCCAACCTGAAAGCCCGCGCGCTGGGCATGGATGTGCCGGTGGCGCTCGGCATCGCCGCCGCCTTCATCGGCAGCACCGTGGCCACGATCACCGGGAAAGGCGATGTCTATTTCGACACGGTGACGATGTTCATCTTCCTGCTGCTGTGCAGCCGCTACCTGGAACTGGTGGCGCGGCGCAAGGCGGCTTCCGCATTGGAAAAATTGCAGCATGCGCTGCCGGCCTCGGCGGCGCGCTTGCCGGGCTTCCCGCAGGACCGCAGCACCGAGACCGTACCCGCCGCGCAATTGTGCGAGGGCGATTTCGTGCTGGTGAAGCCGGGCGAAGCCATCGCGGCAGATTGCGTGGTGGTGGAGGGCAGCACCGCGGTCGACCTTTCCCTGCTCACCGGCGAGAGCCGGCCGCAGCGCAAGGACGTGGGCGACATGCTGCCCGGCGGCGCGGTCAATGCCACGCAAGCCATCGTCGTGCGCGTGACCAAGATTGCAAGAGAGAGCACGCTCTCCACGCTGGTGAAGCTGATCGAGCGGGCAGGGCAGGCCAAGCCGCAGCTCTCGCTGTGGGCGGATAAGGTGGCGGCGTGGTTCGTCGCGGCCCTGCTGGTGTTCGCGGTGCTCATCTTCGGCGTCTGGCAGTGGGTCGATCCTTCCCGTGCCTGGCAGATCGCGATCGCGGTGCTGGTGGTTTCCTGTCCGTGCGCGCTGTCGCTTGCCACGCCGAGTGCGCTGGCGGCGGCCACCGACAGACTGGTGCGGCAGGGCGTGCTTGCGGTGCAGCCGCACGTCCTGGAGACGCTGTTCCGGACCACGCATGTCATCTTCGACAAGACCGGGACGCTGACCTACGGCAGGCCGGTGTTGCGCGACGTTGCACCGTTCGGCGCCGCCGATGCACAGCGTTGCATTCGTGTTGCAGCGGCACTGGAGGCATCGAGCGCACATCCGCTGGCGCATGCGATTGTCGAAGCGGCAAGAAAGCAGGGTGGCGACGGCGCCATCTCGCAGGACATCACGCATACCGCCGGGCAGGGCCTCGAAGGCACGGTCGACGGCGTGCGCTACCGTTTGGGCTCGGCGGCCTTCGTCGCCGGGATCGCCGGTTCGCCGGCGCCGCAAGCGCTTGCCGGATGCACACCGGTCTACCTCGCGATGGAAGGCACGTGGCTGGCGCGCTTCGATCTTGCCGACCAGGTGCGCCCCGATGCCAGGGATGTAGTCGCGCATTTCCAGGCGCATGGCAAGAAAGTCATTCTCCTGAGCGGCGACGAGGACAGCGTGACGCGGCATGTCGCGGCGGAACTGGGCATCGATACCGCGCGCGGCGAATGCCTGCCCGACCAGAAACTGGCCTACGTGCAGGGCCTGCAGGCCGAAGGCGCGGTCGTGGCGATGGTGGGCGACGGCATCAACGACGCCGCCGTGCTCAAGGCGGCCGATGTGTCGTTTGCCATGGGCAGCGGCGCGGCCCTGGCGCAGACGCATGCGGATACGGTTCTGCTCACGGGGCGCATCTCCTCGGTGGTCGACGCATGGCGGGCGGCATCGCAGACCATGGCGGTGATTCGCCAGAACCTGTTCTGGGCCACGGTCTACAACATCGTTGCCATTCCGGCAGCGGCGGTCGGCCTGCTCAACCCGTGGCTTTCCGGCATTGGCATGTCGCTCAGCTCGGCGGTCGTGGTCATCAATGCATTGCGCTTGCGGCGGATTCCTGTACCATCTCGCCCGGACGAAAAACGCGTGCTCAAGACCGCCTGAAGAAACCGCATGGAATCCCTGTATCTCCTCATCCCGCTCAGCATCGTGATCGTGTTCATCGCGATCTGGGTGTTCTTCCGCGCGTCCGACACGGGCCAGTTCGACGACCTCGTCGGGCCCGGCATGCGCATCCTGCAGGATGACGACAGTCCCAAGCCTGTCGATCCGTCCGAGAGTACGTCTTCCGGAAAAGATAAGAATAACTAGCCGCGCGTTGTCGTGTGCGCATGGTGGGTTTCGCTTCGCTCTACCCACCCTACAGTCCTTCATCGCAGTAAGTAGGGTGGGTAGAGCGGCAGCGAAACCCACCGTGCGATCCCTTGTCGCTGACCGATTTTCTAGCCGTTCTTCCTATGAAAATGGCCTTGCACGCAGCAGGGTTACCTTGATTCGGGTCAATTTGACTTGGGTCAAAGTTTTTCAGAACCCGGAATCGTACTCTGCCCCCATTCGTGTTACTAACCCTGGGAGAATGTACGTGGATACATCACTGAACTACAACTACAAGGTCGTGAAGCAGTTCGCGATCGCTACTGTAGTGTGGGGCGTGGTGGGCATGTTGGTCGGCGTTTTGATCGCCGCACAACTAGCCTGGCCCGCACTTAACTTCGACATCGCTTGGCTAAGCTACGGTCGCTTGCGTCCGTTGCATACCAACGCTGTCATCTTTGCATTCGGCGGTTGCGCGCTGTTTGCCACTTCGTACTACGTCGTTCAGCGTACCTGCCAGGTACGTCTGTTTTCCGACACCCTGGCTGCCTTCACCTTCTGGGGCTGGCAACTCGTCATCGTCGCCGCGGCCGTCTCCCTGCCGCTCGGTTACACCTCCGGCAAGGAATACGCCGAGCTGGAATGGCCGATCGACATCCTGATCACCCTGGTCTGGGTCTCCTACGCGCTGGTGTTCTTCGGCACGCTGGTCAAGCGCAAGGTGCCCCACATCTACGTGGCTAACTGGTTCTTCGGCGGCTTCATCCTCGCCGTGGCGCTGCTCCACGTGGTCAACAGCATGGCCATCCCGGTCACCGCGACCAAGTCCTACTCCGCCTACGCCGGCGTGCAGGACGCGATGATCCAGTGGTGGTACGGCCACAACGCGGTGGGCTTCTTCCTGACCGCCGGCTTCCTGGGCATGATGTACTACTTCATCCCGAAGCAGGCCGACAAGCCGGTGTACTCCTATCGCCTGTCGATCGTGCACTTCTGGGCGCTGATCTTCACCTACATGTGGGCGGGTCCGCACCACCTGCACTACACCGCGCTGCCTGACTGGACCCAGTCCATCGGCATGGTGTTCTCGCTGATCCTCCTGGCTCCGTCCTGGGGCGGCATGATCAACGGCATCATGACCCTGTCCGGCGCATGGAACAAGCTGCGCAACGACCCGATCCTGAAGTTCCTGATCGTCTCGTTGTCCTTCTACGGCATGTCGACCTTCGAAGGCCCGATGATGTCCATCAAGACCGTCAACGCGCTGTCGCACTACACCGACTGGACCGTCGGCCACGTGCACGCCGGTGCGCTGGGCTGGGTCGGCTTCATCACCATGGGTTCGATCTACTACCTGCTGCCGCGCCTGTTCGGCAAGAAGGAAATGCACAGCACCCGCCTGATCGAAGTCCACTTCTGGGTGGCGACTATCGGCATCGTGCTTTACATCGCTGCCATGTGGATCGCCGGCGTGATGCAGGGCCTGATGTGGCGCGCGGT
>NZ_DASRXF010000068.1:0-27690 GCF_035654295.1 Noviherbaspirillum sp.
ACCCAGATCAGGTTGAATTCGTTCGGGCGGGCAGGTGCGTTCAAGGGAGCTTGTGACATAATTGTTTTCCTCGGTAATCCGCCATTTTCTCACAGGCAGGGCATGTCTTCACTTGCGTTTTCGGTATTGTTCGTCGGTTTCCTGGTACTCACCCTGGCCGTCCGCTTCTGGCTGGGATCGCGACATATCCGCCACGTGATCGCCCACCGGGTGGCCGTGCCGCCGGAATTCGCCGCAAAAATCCCGCTGCACGCCCACCAGAAGGCGGCCGACTATACCGTGGCCAAGACCAAGCTGGGCCTCCTGATGCTGCTGGTGAACGCCGGCGTGCTCATCGGATTCACGCTGCTCGGCGGCCTGCAGTGGCTGTCGGTCGCGCTGTTCAAGCTCACCGGCCCCGGCATGCTCTACCAGCTGGCGCTGATCGCCGCCTTCGGTTTCATCTCGGGCCTGATCGAGCTGCCCTTCGACTACTACCGCCAGTTTGTCCTCGAAGCGCGCTTCGGGTTCAACAAGATGACGCTTGGCCTGTTCATCAGCGACCTGGTCAAGAACATTGTCATCGGCATCGTGATCGGCGTGCCGCTGGTCTGGGTGATCCTTACCCTGATGGACAAGTCCGGCGATCTCTGGTGGCTGTACGCCTGGTTCGTCTGGACCGGATTCCAGCTGCTGTTGCTGGTGCTCTACCCCACCGTCATCGCCCCGTTGTTCAACAAGTTCACGCCGCTGCAGGATGAAAGCCTCAAATCGCGCATCGAGAACCTGATGCAGCGCGTCGGCTTTGCCTCCAAAGGCCTGTTCGTAATGGACGGCTCCAAGCGCAGCGCGCACGGCAACGCCTACTTCTCCGGCTTCGGCGCCGCCAAGCGCATTGTCTTTTTCGACACCCTGCTGGCCCGCCTCGGCCCGCAGGAAATCGAGGCGGTGCTCGCACACGAACTCGGCCACTTCAAGCTCAGGCACGTGATCAAGCGCATCGCCGTCATGTTCGCGCTGTCGCTCGGTTTCCTCGCCCTGCTCGGCTATCTCAAGACGCAGGTCTGGTTCTACACCGGCCTGGGGGTGGACCCGATGCTGCTCACGAACAACGACGCGATGGCCTTGATCCTGTTCACGCTGGCGCTGCCGGTGTTCACCTTCCTGTTCTCGCCGCTGGTCTCGCTCACCTCGCGCAAGCATGAGTTCGAAGCCGATGCCTTCGCGGCGAAGCACACCGACGCCCAGGACCTCGTCTCCGCGCTGGTGAAACTATACGAAGACAACGCGTCGACGCTGACGCCCGACCCGCTGCACTCCGCCTTCTACGACTCGCACCCGCCGGCGAGCGTACGCATCCATCATCTGCTTGCCGGACGATAAACAAACATTTCAAGGGGACAAACATGGTAACCGCCGCCGAGCTGGTCCAAAAGAAGGGCCGCCATCTCGAAACCGCATTGACCGATGCCGAAATCCAGGAACATCTTGCCGCCGTGGAAAATTGGGCGCTGCAGGACGGCAAGATCGTGAAAACCTTCGTGTTCAAGAACTACCATGAAACACTGGCCTTCGTGAACGCGATCGCATGGGTGATCCATGCCGACGACCACCATCCGGAACTGGTCGTGACCTACAACCGCTGCGTGGTCAAGTTCGATACCCACTCCGTCAACAGCGGGCGCGGCGGCATTTCGGAAAACGACTTCATCGGCGCTGCCAAGGTCGACGCGATCTTTCAGCAGGCGGCGCGCTGAGTGATGGGAGTTGAGGCAGGCGTCGTCATTGCCGCCCACGGCAGGCATTATCTGGTACAGGCCGGCGACACACGCGTTCACTGCGTAACCAGGGGCAAGAAAAGTGATGTCGCCGTCGGCGATGTGGTTCATTGGAAGCGCACTTCGCCCGACCAGGGCGTGATCGAACGGATCGAGGAACGCAAGACGCTGCTCTACCGCTCCGACCAGTACAAGTCGAAACTGCTTGCTGCCAATCTGACGCAGTTGTTCATTGTCGTCGCAACGGAGCCGAGCTTCTCGGACGACCTGGTGTCGCGCGCGCTCGTCGCCGCCGAGGCCGGTGGAATCCGGCCTTACATCCTCCTGAACAAGATGGACGTGGCCGAGGCCGTGCCCAAGGCCCGCGAACGGGTTGCGCTGTATGCCCGCCTCGGCTATCCGGTGCTGGAGGTCTCCGCGCGCAGCGCGCCGGAGGAAACGAAGGCGCAGCTCGAACCGTTGCTCGCCGGGCAGTCGACCATCCTCATCGGCCAGTCCGGCATGGGCAAGTCCTCGCTCATCAACCTGCTGGTGCCGGGCGCGGAACTGGCAACGCGCGAAATTTCAGCCGCGCTGGATTCCGGCAAGCACACCACCACCTTCACCCGCCTGTTCATGCTGGACGGCAAAACCTTCATCATCGATTCCCCGGGCTTTCAGGAGTTCGGTCTCTACCACCTCACCGAAGGCATGCTGGAACGCGCCTTCCGCGAGTTCGGCCCGCACCTGGGCAATTGCCGTTTTTACAACTGCCATCACCTTGCCGAGCCGGGCTGCGCGATCCTGTCCGCCGTCGAGCAGGGCGAAATAACGGCGATGCGCCACGCCCTTTACCAGCAGCTCGTGCACGAATCCTCGCAAAAGCTTTACTAAGGTCAGGGAAAGGCCTCGCGCCGGGCCGTTTTGTTATCTTTTTGGGATAAAAATCCCTTATAATTGAACGGCTTACAACCCCCACGGCGGCAGGCGCCACTGGCCGCCGTTTTCATTTATGGCGATCAAACACTTCCTGCAGTTTTCTGACTTTACGCTTGACGAGTTCGAGTACGTCATCGAACGCGCACGAATCATCAAGCGCAAATTCAAGAATTACGAAACCTATCATCCGCTGCTCGACCGCACGCTGGTGATGGTCTTCGAAAAGAACTCGACGCGCACCCGCCTTTCCTTCGAGGCCGGCATGCACCAGCTCGGCGGCGCGGCGATCTACCTCAATACCCGCGACAGCCAGCTCGGCCGCGGCGAGCCGGTCGAGGATGCGGCGCAGGTCATGTCCCGCATGTGCGACATCATCATGGTCCGCACCTTCGGCCAGGACATCATCGAGCGCTTTGCCGGCCACTCGCGCGTGCCTGTCATCAACGGCCTGACCAACGAGCATCATCCCTGCCAGGTGCTGGCCGATGTGTTCACGTATATCGAGCACCGCGGCTCCATCCAAGGCAAGACCGTGGCGTGGATCGGCGATGCCAACAACATGCTCTACTCCTGGCTGCAGGCAGCGCAGGTGTTCGGCTTCCACGTCAATGTCTCGACGCCGAAGGGCTATGAAATCGACCAGTCGCTGGTGGCGCCGGATAACACCCAGTACACCGTTTTCCCCAATCCGTCCGACGCCTGCACCGGCGCGGACCTGGTGACCACCGATGTGTGGACCAGCATGGGCTACGAAGAAGAGAACGCGGCACGGCTGAAGGCCTTCGACGGCTGGATCGTCGATGCCGAGAAGATGAAGCGCGCCAACGCCGATGCCCTCTTCATGCACTGCCTGCCGGCGCACCGCGGCGAAGAAGTCGCCGCCGAAGTGATCGACGGTCCGCAGTCGGTCGTGTGGGACGAAGCCGAAAACCGCCTGCACGTGCAGAAAGCGCTGCTCGAATACCTTGTCCTGGGCAAGCTCAGCTGAGTGCCCGCCCAGTCCACCCCATTACCATCCCAGCAAGCGAAGCAGAAATCATGTCAACCATCCTCCAGTCCGTTCCCGTCAACCAGAAAGTGGGCATCGCCTTTTCCGGCGGTCTCGACACCAGCGCCGCGCTGCACTGGATGCGCCAGAAGGGCGCGATCCCGTACGCGTACACCGCGAACCTCGGCCAGCCCGACGAGCCCGATTACGATGCGATCCCGAAGAAGGCAAAGCAGTACGGCGCCGAACAGGCTCGTCTGATCGATTGCCGCGAGCAGCTGGTGGCCGAAGGCATCGCCGCGCTGCAGAGCGGCGCCTTCCACATCTCGACGGCCGGCATCACCTACTTCAACACCACGCCGCTCGGCCGTGCCGTGACCGGCACCATGCTGGTGGCCGCGATGCAGGAAGACCAGGTCGACATCTGGGGCGACGGCAGCACCTTCAAGGGCAATGACATCGAGCGCTTCTACCGCTACGGCCTGCTGGTGAACCCGTCGCTGCGCATCTACAAGCCCTGGCTCGACGATACCTTCATCCGCGAACTCGGCGGCCGCAAGGAAATGTCGGAGTTCCTGATCAAGTCCGGCTTCGACTACAAGATGTCGGTCGAGAAGGCGTATTCCACCGACTCCAACATGCTGGGCGCGACGCATGAGGCGAAAGACCTCGAGCACCTCAACAGCGGCATGAAGATCGTCGAACCGATCATGGGCGTGGCGTTCTGGCGCGACGACGTCGAGGTCAAGCGGGAAGAAGTGACTGTCCGCTTCGAGGAAGGCCGTCCGGTTGCGCTGAACGGCATGACCTTCGCCAGCGCGGTCGACCTGATGATGGAAGCGAACCGAATCGGCGGCCGCCACGGCCTGGGCATGAGCGACCAGATCGAAAACCGCATCATCGAAGCCAAGAGCCGCGGCATCTACGAAGCCCCCGGCCTGGCGCTGCTGTTCATCGCCTACGAGCGGCTGGTCACCGGCATCCACAACGAAGACACGATCGAGCAGTACCGTGAGAACGGCCGCAAGCTCGGCCGCCTGCTCTACCAGGGCCGCTGGTTCGACCCGCAGGCGATCATGCTGCGCGAGGCATCGCAGCGCTGGGTGGCGCGCGCCATCACCGGCGAAGTGACGCTGGAACTGCGCCGCGGCAACGACTACTCGATCCTGAACACCGACTCGCCGAACCTGACCTACAAGCCGGAACGCCTGACGATGGAAAAGGGCGAAGGCGCCTTCACGCCGCAGGACCGCATCGGCCAGCTCACCATGCGCAACCTCGACATCACCGACACGCGCGAAAAGCTGGGCATCTACAGCAATGCCGGCCTGCTGTCCGCCGGTTCGTCAGTGGCGCTGCCGCGCCTGGGCAAGAGCGACAAATAACGAAAACAGGGAAACCATGACCACACAATTCGACAACGTATCGGTCGTCAAGAAGGCCAACATCTACTTCGACGGCAAGTGCGTCTCGCACAGCGTGCTGTTCGCAGACGGCACGAAGAAGACCATCGGCGTCATCTTCCCGTCGTCGCTGACCTTCAACACCGGCGCACCGGAAGTGATGGAGCTGAATGCCGGCAAATGCCGCATCCGCCTCAAGGGTGAAACCGAATGGAAGAGCTACGAAGGCGGCCAGAGCTTCAACGTGCCGGGCAACTCCAGCTTCGATATCGAAACACTGGAGACGCTGGACTACGTGTGCCACTTCGTGAACGCGTAAGCAGCAGGCAGCAATGAAAAAGGCGATCCGAGGATCGCCTTTTTTGTTTCAGACAAAGACCGGTTCGGGTTCCAGCCTCACATCGAACCTGGCCAGCACATCCTCCTGGATCGCGGCGGCAAGATCGGCGATGTCGCGCCCTGTTGCGCCACCGCGGTTGACCAGCACCAGCGCCTGCTTTTCATACACACCTGCCGCACCCCGGCCCTTGCCCTTCCAGCCGCCCTGGTCGATCAGCCAGCCCGCGGCGAGCTTGTACGTCCCGTCTGCCTGCGGATAACTCACCAGTTGCGGATAGCGCTCCAGCAATGCGTCCCGCTGTTCTTTCGTCACGATCGGGTTCTTGAAGAAGCTGCCCGCGTTGCCGATCAATGCCGGGTCGGGCAGCTTGCGTGTGCGAATGGCGATCACTGCTTCGCTCACCTGCATGGGCGTAGGGGCAGTAATGCCGCGCGCCGCCAGTTCCTGTGCGACGTCGCCGTATTGCGTGTTCGGCTGCCAGTTCTTTGGCAATGCGAAGGTCACATCGACAATCGCCGCGCTGTCGCGCAGTGCATGCTTGAAGATGCTGTCGCGGTAGCTGAAACGGCATGCAGCGTTGTCCAGCGTGAAGGTTTCGCCGGTGTTGAAATCGAAGGCGGTCAGCGCGTGGAAGCGGTCCTTCAGTTCGACGCCGTAGGCGCCGATGTTCTGGATCGGCGCGGCGCCGACATTGCCGGGAATGAGCGACAGGTTCTCCAGTCCGCCCAGGCCCTGCTGCAGGGTCCACTGCACGAAGCCGTGCCAGTTCTCGCCCGCCGCCGCCTTCACATACACCGCATCGTCATCCTCGCCGACGACTTGCACGCCCGTCATCTGCATGTGAAGCACCAGCCCCGGGAAATCGCCGGTCAGCAGGAGGTTGCTGCCGCCGCCGAGCACCAGGCGCGGGAGACGCGCGAGCATGGGGTCGCCTTTGACATGGGTCAACATGCCGGTCGAGGTCACGGCGAGGTAAGCCTTCGCGGTGGCATCGATGCCGAAGGTGTTGAAGCGCCCCAGCGGGAAATCGTATTGAACGGGAAGAACGTTAGCCATAGCCGAGGAATTATATAGAGGGCGCCGTCTCTAGCCACCCGTTTTTTTGTCGGCTAGAATCGGCGATGATCAACTCGCAACGCGGCCTGCCAGAACAACAACCACCCGGCCGGTTCCCCCCAACAGTGATAAAGGAAGTAAGACATGCCTTCTTTTGACGTCGTCTCCGAAGCCAACATCGTCGAAGTGCGCAATGCCGTCGACCAGTCCAACAAGGAAATCTCCACCCGTTTCGACTTCAAGGGCAGCGACGCCCGCGTCGATCAGAAAGAGCGCGAACTGACCGCCTACGCGGACAGCGAATTCCAGCTCAACCAGGTGCGCGATGTGCTGACCGGGAAGATGGTCAAGCGCAATGTGGATGTGCGCTTCCTCGACATCGGCAAGATCGAGAAGATCGGCGGCGACAAGGTGAAGCAGATCATCAAGGTCAAGAACGGCATCGACTCCGATACCGCGAAAAAGATCGTGAAGATCGTCAAGGAGAGCAAGATCAAGGTGCAGGCAAGCATCCAGGGCGATGCGGTGCGCGTCTCCGGCGCCAAGCGCGATGACCTCCAGACGACGATGGCGCTGCTGCGCAAGGAAGTCACTGACCTGCCGCTCGAGTTCAACAACTTCCGCGACTGACCGCCATGCGCCTGGCCACCCTCCCTGCCCTTCTGCTCCTTTCCGGCGCTGCCCTCGCTGCAGACATCAGCGTGGTCGGCGTGTTCCCGAACAAGGCGGTGCTGGTGGTGGACGGCGGATCGCCGAAAACCTACTCGGTCGGCGCCTCGATCGCCGAGGGCATCAAGCTGGTCGCGGCCGATAGTTCCGGCGCCACCATCGACATCAACGGCAAGCGGCAGACGATCGCGATGGGGGAGCATTTCAACCGTGCACCTTCATCGGGCGGCGGCAAGCAGAGCGTCACGCTGCAGGCCGACGGCCAGGGCCACTACATGGTGAACGGCCAGATCAACGGCGGCAGCGTGCGCATGCTGCTCGATACCGGCGCGACCCTGATCGCCCTGCCGGCATCGGATGCGGTACGGCTGGGTATCGACTACAAGAAGGGCGCGCCGGCCTATGTGAATACCGCGAACGGCGTGGCGCCGGCGTACAAGATCAAATTGAACACCGTGAAGGTGGGCGATATCGAGATCAACCAGGTCGATGCGCTGGTGCAGGAACAAGGCCTGCCGATCATCCTGCTGGGGATGTCTTTCCTCAACCGCACCGAGATGCGCCGCGACGGCGCCCACATGGTCCTGACAAAGCGCTTCTGAGCGCGCTCCTTGCCGCTCTCGATGCCACACCGGTACGCACCGCAGGTGTAAAGAACGTCATCCCGGCGAACGCCGGGATCCAGTGACGTTAAACAACAAGTGCAAGACACTGGATCCCGACTTTCGTCGGGATGACGGCGGTGCAACCAAACTCAAGTAAAACGCGGACGCGCTTACTCCGTGTCCGCCAGGCGGCGCTGACGCACGGCGTCGGCGAGACCTTCCAGCACCTTCACGCTGGTATCCCAGTCGATGCAACCGTCGGTGACGGACTGGCCGTAAGTGAGCTCCTTCCCCGGCACGAGGTCCTGGCGGCCGGCGACCAGGTGCGATTCCACCATCACGCCGACGATGCGGGTGTCGCCGCCGGCGATCTGTTTGGCGATGTCGGCGCAGACCGGCACCTGGTTTTCCGGCTTCTTCGAGCTGTTGGCGTGCGAGGCGTCGATCATCAGGCGCGATGCCAGCCCGTTGGCGGCGATGTCCTTGCAGGCGGCTTCGACGCTGGCGGCGTCATAGTTCGGCGCCTTGCCGCCGCGCAGGATGATGTGGCAATCCTCGTTGCCGCCGGTGGACACGATGGCGGAGTGGCCGCCCTTGGTGACGGAGAGGAAGTGGTGCGGCTGCGACGCGGCCTTGATCGCATCGACCGCGATCTTGATGTTGCCGTCGGTGCCGTTCTTGAAGCCGACCGGGCAGGACAGTCCGGAGGCCAGCTCGCGGTGCACCTGCGACTCGGTGGTGCGGGCACCGATCGCGCCCCAGCTGATCAGGTCGGCAACATACTGCGGGCTGATCACGTCGAGGAATTCGGTGCCGGCCGGCAGGCCGAGTTCATTGATGTTGAGAAGCAGCTGGCGGGCCATGCGCAGGCCGTCGTTGATGCGGAAGCTGTTGTCCATGTAGGGGTCGTTGATCAGCCCCTTCCAGCCGACCGTGGTGCGCGGCTTTTCGAAGTACACGCGCATGACGATTTCCAGGTCGTCCTTGAAGCGCTCGCGCTGCTCGGCCAGGCGGCGCGCATACTCCATCGCGGCCTTGGTATCGTGGATCGAGCAGGGGCCGATCACCACCATCACGCGGTCATCCTGGCCATGCAGGATGCGGTGCAGCGCGACGCGGGAATTGGCGACCGTGTTGGAGGCCTTCTCGGTGCAGGAAAATTCGCGGATCAGGTGCGACGGGGGCGCCAGTTCCTTCATTTCCCGGATGCGCAAGTCGTCTGTGCGTTGCATGTGTACTCTCCAGTCAGGTTCAAGTCTGTATAAACGAAAAAACCGCCATTTCTGGCGGTTTTTCAGGATTCGGTTCGTGCTCTTTTATTCGTGCGCTGACCGCTTTTCCACCGCCTTTGGGCTGGAATAGCTAAAGAAAAAATAAAAGTAAAAGCGCGCGAAAGTCATGTTTTTCAGGGTTTTTGCTGAAAATTTCGATTAATAGTGCAGTAATTCATTAGATTTGGCAAGGCTTTGGGGGAAATTCGTCGCAAATCCCGCTCCAGCCCTGCCAGTGTGTCAATCAGGCGGTGCCGCCCACGGTCATGCCTTCGATGCGCAGCGTCGGCTGGCCCACGCCCACCGGTACGCTCTGCCCTTCCTTGCCGCACACGCCGATGCCGCTGTCGAGCTGCATGTCGTTGCCGATCATCGTCACGCGGTTCAGCACGTCGGGGCCGTTGCCGATCAGGGTGGCGCCCTTGACCGGATAGGTCACCTTGCCATCCTCGATCATGTAGGCCTCGCTCGCCGAGAACACGAACTTGCCGTTGGTGATGTCCACCTGGCCGCCGCCGAAGTTCACCGCGTACAGGCCGTTCTTCACCGAGGCGATGATCTCCTGCGGGTCCTTGTCGCCGGCCAGCATGTAGGTATTGGTCATGCGCGGCATCGGCAGGTGTGCGTACGACTCGCGGCGCGCATTGCCGGTCACGTTCATCCGCATCAGGCGCGCATTCATCGTGTCCTGGATATAGCCCTTCAGGATGCCGTCCTCGATGAGCGTCGTGCATTGCGTCGGGTTGCCCTCGTCGTCGATGTTGAGCGAGCCGCGGCGGTCTGCGATGGTGCCGTCGTCCACCACGGTCACGCCCTTGGCGGCGACACGTTCGCCGATGCGGCCCGAGAAGGTGCTGGAACCCTTGCGGTTGAAGTCGCCTTCGAGGCCGTGGCCGACCGCTTCGTGCAGCAGCACGCCGGGCCAGCCGGGGCCGAGCACGACGGTCATCGCGCCTGCGGGAGCGGGACGGGCATCGAGGTTGACGATCGCGGATTCGACGGCTTCGGTGGCGTACTTCTCCAGCAGCTCGTCGGTGAAATACGCATAGTTGTAACGTCCGCCGCCGCCGCTCGATCCGATTTCACGCCGCCCGTTCTGCTCGGCGATCACGGTCACCGAAACACGCACCAGCGGGCGAACGTCCGCCGCCAGCACGCCGTCGCTGCGGACCACCAGCACGACATCGTATTCGCCCGCCAGCCCGGCCATCACCTGCACCACGCGCGGATCCTTCGCGCGCGCAATTTTTTCGACCTTCTCGAGCAGCTTCACCTTTTCCGTTGCATCAAGGGAAGCAAGCGGATCGTGCGGCAGGTAGAGTGAACGGCCGCCCACCGGCTGGATCGCCGATGCGACCTTCACCTTGCCGGCGCCCTGACGCGCAATGGTGCGGGTGGCCGCGGCCGCTTCCAGCAGTGCGCGCTCGGAAATTTCATCGGAGTAGGAAAACGCTGTCTTGTCGCCCGACACCGCGCGTACGCCCACGCCCTGGTCGATCGAGAAGCTGCCGGTCTTGACGATGCCTTCTTCCAGGCTCCAGCCTTCGTTGCGGGTGAACTGGAAGTACAGGTCGGCATAGTCGACCTTGTGCGTGAAGATCTCGCCCAGTGCCCTGTTCAGCTTGGATTCATCGAGTCCGAAGGGGGACAGCAGGATGTCGCGTGCAATGCCGAGGGTCTGGAGATTCGGTTCGAAAAGATTCATGGTATCTCTGCATGCGCCCGGCGGGCGCGGGGGAAAGGAGTCAAAAGATGGAAAAAGATGGATAGATTGTAGAACATCCGCAAGGTGCCCGTTGATTTCAGGGCCAGTGCCTCGCGGTAACAAAGGTCTACAGCTTGCGGTGCTTCAACGCGGGCAGGCTCTCGCGCACGCGCCGCAGGTGCGCGGGATCGAGTTCGCCGACCACCGTTCCCTCCCCTTCCGGGAGCGCCGCCTTGACCTCTCCCCAAGGATCGACCAGCATGCTGTGTCCCCAGGTCCGGCGGCCATTGGGATGAATCCCGCCCTGTGCGGCGGCCAGTACATAGCACTGGTTTTCGATCGCCCTTGCGCGCAGCAGGATCTCCCAGTGCGCGCGGCCGGTGGTGTAGGTGAAAGCTGCCGGCACGACGATCAGCGCGCAGTCGCCCATTGCCCGGTAGAGCTCCGGGAAACGCAGGTCGTAGCACACCGAAAGCCCTACCCTGCCGAACGGCGCGTCGAAGGCACCGACCGACGTGCCATGCACGATAGTGCGCGCCTCGTCATAGGATTCCTCGCCCTTGGTAAAGCTGAACAGGTGGATCTTGTCGTAGCGGATCACATGCTCGCCCTGCGGGTTGTACACCATGGTGGTGTTGAGGACCTTGTCCGCTTCCGCCGCTGCCATCGGCAGTGTGCCGCCAATGAGCCACACGCCGTTTTCGCGCGCCATCTCCGCCATGCATGCCTGTATCGGCCCCGCGTCGAGGCGCTCGGCATGCGCCACCTTGTCGGATTCCTTCATGCCCATGATGGGCCAGTATTCGGGCAGCAGGACCAGCCTTGCACCCTGCCGCGCCGCATCGGCGACAAGCCGGCGCGCGTTTGCGAAATTCTCTTCCACGACGGGCGTGGAAACCATCTGTACCGCAGCGATCTTTACAGGTTCGGCAAGCATGTCATTCCTCAACTATTGTTTCTGGAACCGTTGGCAAGCTCCCCGGTCGGGCTCGTCGGCTGGCGTACCAGCTTGGTCACCACCGGGTCCTTCCACGGGCCGGTGACCTGGTACTCGAAGGTAAATGCCTTCATCAGCGGGTCGCGCAGGAACAGCTGGGCAAGGAAGGTACCCACGCCGATCACCGGGTTCACCGCCAGACCATACACCACGGAGGCGGCACCGACATTGATCTCGGGTATGACGACGACGTGCAGGTTCTGCGCCTCCTTGGCGATGTCGGCCGTGCCGTCCATCAGCACGGTGGCGGCGACGCCGCGCATCTTGAAGTTGTCCGTCCGGGCAACGCCGTTGCTGATGCTTGCCGTCGCGGTCACGCCGTCGAAGGCAAAGCCTTCCGAAAACACGTCGCGGAAGTCGAGGACGAGGCGGCGCGGCAAGGATTGCAGGCTGAGCACGCCGAGCAGCTTGGCGGCGGCCGGGTCGACCTTCAGGAACTGGCCGCTGGCGAGATCGAGCGTGAACTGGCCGTTGAGGCTGGGAATATCCAGCGAGAACGGCAAGCCCTTCCAGTTGATCTCGCCGTCCATCTTGCCCTTGCCGCCGCGTAGCACGTTGGCAAAGCCGAAGCGTTCGAGCAGCTTGCCGGCGTCGGCGATATTGAGCGTGTAGTCGAGGCTGGACAGGTTTTCCCCGTCGCGGGCCGTCCACTTGCCGGTCGCTTTCAGTTCCGCATCGGCGTTGGTGATGGAGAGCTTGTCGATACGCCACTCGCGTCCGGCAAAGCCGCGGGCATTGTGCGCGGCCAGTTCCAGTTGGCCGAACTTCTTGCCGAACAGTTCGAAATTCTCGGCGACGATATCGACCGCCGGCATCTGGGTCGTCGCGCTCGGGCCTTCCAGGAGATCCGTCACTTCGCTTGCGGCGGATTTGGGAATGACCAGCGAAGCAAGCCGTGCGGACACGCGTCCCAGTCCCCGCCCGGAGCGCGATTCCACCCAAGTCAGGTAGCCCGAAGCCTGCTCGGAATCGATGTTGGCCTGCCACACGCCTTTCTGGTGCGAGGCGCCGACTACGACGTTGTCGAGCTTGCGGTCCATGATGAGCAGTTCCGTTGCCCGTGCTGCAAGCACTTCCGGCTCGATGTACTGCGCAAGCGCGAGCGCATCCTGCTGCTTGCCCGTCTCCGCCTGCCGGCCGGAGGACGTGACCGGCGCCAGCGCACGCCGCCAGGCATCGATGTCGAGCGTCTTCATGACGACGTTCGCGATCAGGCCGTTGTCGGGCATCGGCACCGGTACGTTGACGCCGATCCCGCCGCGGACAACTTTCCATTCGGCGTCCTTGTCGCTTGCCTTCTGCCTTTCGTAGCGGGCCGCAATCGTCGCGCCGAGCGAGAGTTTCATTTCGTCGCGCAGGCTGCCGGCATCGCCGTTCGCCAGGCCGTTCAGTTCGAACTTGAGCGGCAGGGTTTCATTGGCCGCCTTGCGCAGCGGCGCCGGGAAATCCAGCGCGATTCCGGCGAGGTTCGACTCCACCGTGATTTCGGGCTGGCCGTTGCGCACGCGCACGAGCGTCGTGTAGCGGGTGCTGCCGGTGATGCGTTCGGACAGGCGCTGGGTGGCCGGCGTCGCATAAAGCTTGCGCACGCCGTCCGCGGTCAGGTTGCCGTCCGCGCGCACCAGAATCGTGCCGTCGCGCTGGGTGCCGCCGCTCAGGGTGACAGGACCGCCGAGGAAATTCGACTTGATCGCGCCGATGCTGAATCCTTTTTCATTGAATTCCAGCTTGCCGTTGGTGCCGGACAGCGGCGGAAGCATGTTGCGCAGGGTAACCGTGTTGCCGGTGAAATGCAGGGTGCCGAGCACCTTGGACTCTGGCATCCGGTGCAAGGGCAGCAGCAGTTTCAACTGCAACTTCGCGTTGCCGGCGGCCTTGGTCTCGTCGGTGAAATGGCCGATCCACTCGCCCACCGGGCTGTCCTGCGTGAACTTGACGAAGTTCTGCAAAGGCCCGGCCGCTTCGCCGTCCACGTCGAGCACCGCATCATCATCGGCGAGATCGGGAATGACTACCTTGACACGAGAAAGCGTGGTTCCGGAACTGCGCGCGCTGTCGGCATGGATCTCCATGCGGGCGCGGTCGAAGGCGATGGTGCCGTTGATCTGGTCGATCACCGGCCACATCGGCGACTTGCCGTCCTTGCCATGCAAGTCCGGCGCGTAATTCAGCTTACCGTTCTCGATCTTGCCGGCGATGCTGAATTCGCCTTTCGAGCGGTCCTGCTGCGCATGGTAGGGGAACTGCGACACCTCCCCTTTCCACCGGAGCTTCACATCCTTGACGGTGCCGCCGCCCAGGGCGCCGGTCAGCCAGTCGCGCAGGGTTTTCGGTGTCTGCACCGGCAGGTAGCGCTCGACCTTCTGGATGTCGAGCTTGTTGATCTTGCCATTGATGTCGACCGTTCCCTGCACGCCGCCCTGCTTGCGGTTGAGCGGCATCAGGTGCTTGCCGGAGAAGGCGCCGGCCAGGTCTTCGTGCACGAAGTCCATCTTCTGCACATCGAGCAGCAGCTGGTCGTTGTCCTGGAAGGCCCAGGTGGCCTGCATGTTCAGTGCCTGGAAAGGCAGGGCCGGTTCGTCGAAGTAACCGGGAAGCTGCAGCACCAGCTTGCTGGAAGCGAGCTGGAAGGCGCCGCCACGATCGTTCGCATCGACGCGGCCGGTCAGGTTTTCAAAGCCCGGGATCGCCGGCACCGCCGCCTGCGCCGGCTCGGTGGCGGTCTTCGGCCGCGCCGGACGGGCCGGCTGCGGCTTGAGCGACAGCCCCGCGAACTGGCCCTTCACGCTGTAGGCGGAGATATTCGGATAAGCGCCGTGCCATTGCGCGGAAAAGTCCTTCAGCACGCCGCGCGGTGCGAAGTCGGCAAGCATCTCGCGCTGCTCCGGCGGCAGCGGCAGGCGTTCGGCAAAATTGGCAATGGTCTCGAGGTCCAGCAGGCGGGCGCGGATTTCCGTCTTTGCCGGACGCCCGCCTTTCGCCGGCGCATAACTCTCGCTGATCGTCGTGCGCGGCAGGAACAGGCCGTCGTCGGTCTGCAGGGTGAAGTCCGTCAGCGAAATGGCATGTCCATTCTGTCCGAAGGAAGGCGTGCCGTTATTGCTGCCGGCGCCGACATCTTCGCGCACCGAGATGCGGCCGCTGACTTCGGTGAGATTGAGCTGGTCGAGATCCTTGCGCAGGCGGGCCGATACATTGGACAGCGTGAGGTCGGCGGTGAAGTCCGCCACCCGCGCATGATCGAACAGGAGCCATGCGCGCACCGAGCCCTTCCCGCGCTGCATGTCGATCGGATAATCGGCATAGGCGCGCCACGCTGTCAGGTCGGTGTCGCGCAGGTCGGTGTACAACTCGCCCTTCCAGCGGGTGACGTCCGAAATGGTTTCGGCAAAATGCGGATGCTCGAAGGATGCGCGGATATCGAGCGGCGCGGCGAAGGCGGCGGGCGGCGTGGCCCTGAGCGCAAACCGGTGGTGGCGCCACTGGTTGTGCAACAGGAAATCGACGTCGTCGAGAACGAGTTCGGGCGCAGCGCGCTTTTCATCGTTCCAGCGCAGCCGTCCGTCGCGGATCACGATCTCGCGCTGCGACAGCACCCAGTCCGCGCCCTTGCCGTCGCCGCCCTTGCCGGCATCGACAAAGATGCCCGCCACGTACAGCCTGCCCTCGGCGTCGCGCCGGATGTCCATGTCGGGCCGGTTGATCTCCAGCTGCTGCAGGCGCAGCTCGCCCACGGCGAGGGTCAGCCAGGACAGCGTGGCGGAGACGCTGGGCAGTGTGAGCGCGGGCTGGCCGGCCTTGTCATGGATGACAACGGTGTCGAGCGTCAGCCGCGGGTGCAGGCCGGACCAGGACGCCTGGATATCGGCGATCGTGACGCGGTTGCCGATGGCGCTGCTGGCCAGCTTTTCCACATCGGGCTTGTAATTGTCGATGTTGGGCAGGACCACATAGCGCAGTCCGAGCACGAGGGCACAGAAGATGAAGTAGATGAGGACGGCAAGCTTGAACAAGCCGCCGAGCGCGCGGTAGGTGGCCGCATTGGTGATTCGATAACATTCCCGGACCGCGATCCAGACGCTGAGGGCGCCGGCGGCGATTTTGTGCGGAATGAGTTTGGCGATGGACATCTATTGGAAAACAGGCAGCGTAGGCAGCGTAGGCAACGTACAATAGGGTCAGACAGATATTGCGAAAAACATCATGTTCGCACGGATATCGTCTGCGTGGAAACGCAAGCGTGATCCAGCGACCCTACGCCCGCAAAGACTCCCCCCATCGACACACTCCCCTTTGATATTGTGACCCAATCCTATTTGACCAGTAACATTGCATCGCGGTTCTACGCGCGTTGGCTGAATGCGGACCCGGCTCGTGCGGGCATGGTGGCGGAGCTTGCCGGATTATCCATGACACGGGCCGATTTTGCCCGGCTTTTACAAAAAGAAACAGAGGCCGGCATGCCCCTCGTCCGGGCCATGCGCCGCTTGCGCAACCTGGTCGTGTGTCATCTGATCGAACGCGACCTCGGCGGCAAGGCCGACCTCGACGAGGTGCTGCGCACCATCAGCGAGTTCGCGGATTTCGCCGTGCAGACCCATGTCGCCGCGCTCAACGCGGAGATGATCGCCGCCCACGGCACGCCGATCGGCAACGAGTCGGGCGAAACGCAGGAGCTGATCGTCCTCGGCATGGGCAAGCTCGGCGGCTGGGAGCTGAACGTCTCCTCCGATATCGACCTGATCTTCGTTTACCCGGAGAACGGCGAGACGCGGACGGATTCGCCGGAGCAGCGCCCCTTGTCGAACCACGAATTCTTTGTCCGGCTCGGCAAGAAGCTGATCGGCGCACTGTCCGAGATTACTGAGGACGGCTTCACCTTCCGCGTCGACATGGCGCTGCGCCCGAACGGCGCATCGGGGCCGCTGGCCGCGAGCTTCGGCATGGTGGAGGAATACCTCATCGTGCAGGGCCGCGAATGGGAACGGTATGCCTGGGTCAAGGCGCGCGCAATGACCGGCCGCCCGGAAGACATCGCGGCCCTGGAACAGATCGTCCGTCCCTTCGTCTACCGGCGCTACCTGGATTTCGGCGCCATCGAGGCGCTGCGCAACATGCATGCGCAGATCCGGGCCGAAGTGATCCGGCAGGAGACCCGCCATCCGGGGCGCACAAACAACGTCAAGCTCGGCCGCGGCGGCATCCGCGAGGTGGAGTTCCTGGCGCAGGTGTTCCAGCTGATCCGCGGCGGCCGTGATGCCTCCCTGCGCGACCGCTCGACCCGCAGGACGCTCGCCACCCTGGTCGAGAAAAACCTCTTGAGCGCGGAAGAAGTGGCGCAGCTGCTGGAGGCGTACACCTTCCTGCGCAACCTCGAACACCGCCTGCAATACCTGGACGACGCGCAGACCCACACCTTGCCGCCCAACCCGGACGACCGGCTGACCGTGGCGAAGATGATGGGCTTCACCGATGTGGAAGCGATGCTGGAAGAGCTCGACGCGCACCGCGCGGTGGTCGCCTCCCAGTTCGATGCGATGTTCAGCGACAAGCGCAGCGGCCAGGCGCAGCCCGAGGCCGCGGAAGCGCCGGCGCACGTGGCGCTGTCGGACGCCGACAGCCGCGATGTCATCGAGACCGGCCTCGCCGCGCTGGGCTTCGACGATGCGCCCGCCGCCGCGCAACGGCTGCTCGCGACCTGGCAATCGCCGAAGCTCTCATCCCTTCCGGAATCCAGCCGTGCCAAGCTGCAGGCGCTGGTCAATGCCGCCCTGCCGCAGATCGCGGCGCTCACCGATGCACGCAGCGCCACCCTGGGCCGCCTGCTGGACTTCTTCGAGGCGATCGCACGCCGCGCCGCCTATCTCGCATTGCTGACTGAGTATCCGCACACGCTCGGGCGCGTAATCCGGATGATGAACGCCAGCGACTGGGCGGCAAAGTACCTGACGCGCCATCCCATCCTGCTCGACGAACTGCTCGAAGACCGCACCCTGAACGCCGCGCCCGAATGGCCCGCTTTCGCCCTCGAAGTGCAGCGCCAGCTCGACGCGGCGGACGGCGACACCGAGCACCAGATGAACGTCCTGCGCGACCTGCACCACGCGCAGCTGTTCCGCCTGCTGGCGCAGGATCTGGAAGGCACACTGACCGTGGAGCGGCTGGCCGACCATCTCTCGGCGCTCGCCGATATCCTGGTCGATGCGACCATCCATGCCGTGTGGAAGACAATCCACAACCGCCACCGCGAGACGCCGAAATTCGCCGTCGTCGCCTACGGCAAGCTGGGCGGCAAGGAGCTGGGTTATGCATCGGACCTGGATGTCATCTTCCTGTACGACGACGAGGACCAGGAAGCGCCGGCGCTGTACGCGAAGCTGGCGCAGCGCTTCATCACCTGGATGACCAGCCATACGCCGGCCGGCATCCTGTTCGACATTGACATCGCGCTGCGTCCGGACGGCGCCAGCGGCCTGCTGGTGTCGCGCCTGTCCTCGTTCGAGAAGTACCAGACCGGTTCAGCGTGGGTGTGGGAACACCAGGCGCTGACCCGCGCGCGCTTCTGTGCCGGCGACGCCGCCATCGGCGCCCGTTTCGAAGCGATCCGCGAAGCGGTGCTGCGCCAGCCGCGCGACGAAAACAAGCTGCGCGAGGAAGTGCGCGCCATGCGCAGGAAGATGCACGAAGCCCATCCCAACCGCTCGACGCAGTTCGACCTCAAGCACGATGCGGGCGGGATGATCGACATCGAGTTCATCGTCCAGTATCTCGTGCTGCTGCATTCTTCGCGCTACCAGCAGCTCACGGCGGATATTGGCAACATTGCACTGCTCAAGCTGTGCGGCGACCTCGGCCTGATCGACGCCGGCCTCGCGGTCCAGGTGGCCGACGCCTACCGGATGTTCCGCAAGCTCCAGCACCAGATCCGCCTGCAAGGCAGCGACCGGGCGCGGGTGGACATGGAACGGGTTGGCATGCAGGCTGCCTGCGTCAGGGCCTTGTGGGAAGCGACATTGGGTACCGGGCCGAGCTGAATAAAAAAAGCCCCGTCATGCGGGGCAATACGGTTCACTTACGGTTGATTCCACCGCCGTCATCCCGACGAAAGTCGGGATCGCGTGTCTTTCTTCGCGACTCTAACGACGCTGGATCCCGGCCTTCGCCGGGATGACGGGGTGAGGGAAGCGGGAGGTGGTTCCGCTTCTACCCGCATGCGGTCAGACAAGGCTGTCCTGCTGCATTCGAATGCGGGTCGCTGAGTTCAATCACACTCCCCCCTCGCCCCGTCATCCCGGCGAAGGCCGGGATCCAGTGTCGTGCGTGCATCGACTGACGCCACCGTCATTCCTGCTTACACAGGAACGACGGCGAATGCCAGTAATTACTTGGCGTTCATCAGAGCCACGGTGGTGTCGAGCATACGGTTGGAGAAGCCCCACTCGTTGTCGTACCAGGAGGACACCTTCACCAGGCGGCCGGAGACCTTGGTCAGGGTCGCGTCGAAGTTGCTCGATGCCGGGTTGTGGTTGAAGTCCACGGAGACCAGCGGCTCGGTGTTGTAGGTCAGGATGCCCTTCAGTGCGCCGTTGGCCGCATCCTTCATGATCTGGTTCACTTCCTCGACGGTGGTGTCGCGGGCGGCCACGAAGGACAGGTCGACGATGGAGACGTTGATGGTCGGCACGCGGATCGCGTAGCCGTCCAGCTTGCCGTTCAGTTCCGGCAGCACCAGGCCGACTGCAGCGGCGGCTCCGGTCTTGGTCGGGATCATGGACTGGGTGGCGGAACGGGCGCGGCGCAGGTCTTCGTGCATCACGTCGGTCAGCACCTGGTCGTTGGTGTAGGCGTGCACGGTGGTCATCAGGCCGTTCTCCAGGCCGATCTTGTCATGCAGCGGCTTGACCAGCGGGGCCAGGCAGTTGGTGGTGCAGGAGGCATTGGAGATGACGGTGTCGGATGCCTTCAGCACGTCCTGGTTCACGCCGAACACCACGGTCGCGTCCACATCCTTGCCGCCCGGTGCGGAGATGATGACCTTCTTGGCGCCGCCCTTCAGGTGGGCGGATGCCTTTTCCTTGGTGGTGAAGAAGCCGGTGCACTCGAGCACGACGTCGACGTTCAGCTCGCCCCAGGGAATCTGGGCCGGGTCGCGCTGCGCGAACACCTTGATCTTGTCGCCGTTGACGATCATGAATTCGCCGTCGACTTCAACGGTACCCGGGAACTTGCCGTGGGCGGTGTCGTAGCGGGTCAGGTGGGCATTCGACTGGGCATTGCCGAGGTCGTTGATGGCAACGATCTGGATGTCATGCTTCTTGCCGCCTTCGTAGTGGGAACGAAGGATGTTGCGGCCGATGCGGCCATAGCCGTTGATTGCGACGCGAATGGTCATGTGGTTTTCTCCTGAAGTAATTAAGCCAAAACCGATTTCACCTTGGCGACGACGTTGTCCGTCGTGAAGCCGAAGTGCTTGAACAGCACACCCGCCGGCGCCGATTCGCCGAAGGTGTCGATACCCACGACGCCGCCTTCCAGGCCGACGTACTTGTACCAGAAATCAGTCACGCCGGCCTCGATGGCGACGCGCGGCAGGCCCTTGGGCAGCACGCTCGCCTTGTAGGCGGCATCCTGGCGGTCGAACAGGTCGGTGCTCGGCATCGACACGACGCGTACCGGGATGCCC
This sequence comes from Noviherbaspirillum sp., assembly GCF_035654295.1. GTDB lineage: Bacteria > Pseudomonadota > Gammaproteobacteria > Burkholderiales > Burkholderiaceae_D > Noviherbaspirillum. The sequence goes on from NZ_DASRXF010000068.1 coordinate 20,393, forward strand.
TGCTTGGCCAGCTCGTCCGCGGACTTGAGCGCCAGTTCGACCTCGGAACCGGTCGCAATGAGGATCGCCTTGGCGCCTTCCGCATCGCGCAGCACGTAGCCGCCGCGGTTGATCGCCAGGATCTGTTCCGGCGTGCGCTCGACGAACGGCAGGTTCTGGCGCGAGAAGATCAGCGTGGTCGGGCCGTGACGGCGGGCGACGGCATGCTTCCATGCAATCGCGGATTCGACGGTGTCGCACGGACGCCAGTTTTCCAGGTTCGGAATCAGGCGCAGGCTGGACACATGCTCGACAGACTGGTGGGTCGGGCCGTCTTCGCCGAGGCCGATGGAATCGTGGGTGAAGACGAAGATCGAACGCGACTTCATCAGCGCCGCCATGCGGATCGCATTGCGGCTGTAGTCGGAGAAGGTGAGGAAGGTGCCGCCGAACGGGATGTAGCCGCCGTGCAGGGTGATGCCGTTCATGATCGCGCTCATGCCGAACTCGCGCACACCGTAGTTGATGTGGTTGCCGGCCTTGTCGGCGCGCACCGCGACGCACTCTTTCCAGTTGGTCAGGTTGGAGCCGGTCAGGTCGGCGGAGCCGCCCAGGAATTCCGGCAGCACCGGCGCCAGCGCCTGGATCGCATTCTGGCTGGCCTTGCGGGTGGCGATGGTTTCCTTCTTCTCGACGCAGGCCTTCACATAGGCGTCGACCACTTCATTGAAGTTGCCCGGCAGTTCGCCCTTCATGCGGCGCAGCAGCTCGCCCGCTTCCTGCGGATAGCGCTCGCCATAGGCCTTGAACAGCGCATCCCACTCGCCTTCCAGCTTCTGGCCGGATGCCTTGGCATCCCATGCGCCGTACACATCGGCCGGAATCTCGAACGGCGGATATTCCCAGCCGATCGCATCGCGGGTGGCGGCGATTTCCTTGTCGCCCAGCGCGGCGCCATGCACGTCGTGGGTGCCGGCCTTGTTCGGGCTGCCCTTGCCGATCACGGTCTTGCAGCAGATCAGGGTCGGCTTGTCGGATTTCTTGGCGGCGGCGATGGCGGCCTCAACGGCAGCGACGTCATGGCCGTCGACGTTGCGGATCACATTCCAGTTGTAGGCTTCGAAGCGCTTCGGGGTGTCGTCGATGAACCAGCCTTCGACGTGGCCGTCGATCGAGATGCCGTTGTCGTCGTAGAGCGCGATCAGCTTGTTCAGGCGCAGTGCGCCGGCGAACGAGCAGGCCTCATGCGAGATGCCTTCCATCAGGCAGCCGTCGCCGAGGAAGACATAGGTGTGGTGGTTGACGACCTCGAAGCCGGGCTTGTTGAATTCCGCTGCCAGCAGGCGCTCGGCGAGCGCCATGCCGACGGCATTGGTGATGCCCTGGCCGAGCGGGCCGGTGGTGGTTTCCACGCCCGGGGTGATGTGCACTTCCGGATGGCCGGCGGTCTTGGAATGCAGCTGGCGGAAGTTCTTGATCTCCTCCATCGGCAGGTCGTAGCCGGTCAGGTGCAGCAGCGCGTAGTGCAGCATGGACCCGTGGCCGTTGGAAACGATGAAGCGGTCGCGGTCGATCCAGTGCGGGTTCGCCGGGTTATGGCGGTAGTGCTTGGCCCACAGGGCGACGGCGATCTCGGCCATGCCCATCGGCATGCCGGGGTGGCCGGAGTTTGCCTTTTGCACGGCGTCCATCGCCAGTGCGCGGATCGCATTGGCCATCTTGCTGGTGGGGAGAGAAGAAGTCATGTCAAATCTGGTATAGGCGGGTCTTGAAGCGGATCCCGGTTCTTTGAACCGGAGGATGCAAAGCCCGTTATTTTACCAGACTGATCCATCCGGAATTACAATCGGGGGATTCCCTTTTGCCAACTCCAGCCTATGAATACCGAGCCTCTTGCATGCTTTGCCATGCAGACCGCCGATTTCCTTATCCTGCATGCAACACATGCTGTTGTCATTGATGAAACGCAGTGCAGTAGGGGTAGCTAGATCATGCCGCGTTTCTATTGCCCCATTCCGCTTGCGATCGGCGCGACGCTAACGCTGCCGGAGACGATCGCGCACCATATCCACGTGCTGCGCATGGCGCCCGGGGATACGGTAACGGTGTTCAACGGCGAAGGCGGGGAGTACACCGCCATCCTGCACGCGGTGGAGAAAAAGCGCGCGGCAGCGGAAATCAAGGCATTCTCCCCGCGCGAGGCAGAGCTCCCCTATTCGGTCACCGTGGCCCAGGCATTGCCGGAAGGATCGAAGATCGACTGGATCATTGAAAAGGCGGTCGAACTTGGCGCCGGCACCTTCCAGCCCATCGCCGCGCAACGCTGTGTGGTCCGCCTGTCGGCGGAGCGTGTCGCAAAGAAACTGGACCACTGGCGCGGCATCGTCGCCGCCGCGGCGGAACAGAGCGGGCGCAACCGTCTCATGCACGTGGCTGAGCCGGTGGATTTCCACCACTGGGTCGGCCAGCAGAACCTGCACGCGCGCATCATGTTGTCGCCGCGCGCCGGGCAGTCGCTATCCGACTGGGCGCGCCACCATCCGCCGCAGGCAGTCGCACTGCTGATCGGCCCCGAAGGGGGATTTTCCGAACAGGAGGAAAACGCGGCCGTCGCCCAGGGCGTGCTCCCGCTCTCGATCGGCCCGCGCGTCCTGCGCACCGAAACCGCCGCCCTCGCCGCCCTGGCCGCACTCAATGCAGTCTGGGGGGAAATCTGAGCGCGATTCTATCGGGATCAAACATAGCGCGAATTCCTTCACGGCACCTCCCGCTTTCTTCTATGTTGGAGACTTTCAGGGGCGGCTCAGGGAGGTGCAGGATGGGAATTCTCGACAAGGCGATCGAGATGCTCGGCGGTGATCATTTGCCGATGATGGACTCGCGCATGAAGCTGATGCAGGCGGCGCTCTCTCTCCTGGCCAACAACGGCCGGTCCGATGGCGTGCACGGACTCGTGCACCGCTTCAACCAGGCCGGGCTGGGCAATGTCATTCAGTCATGGATCGGCACCGGCCAGAACGTACCGGTGACGGCGGAACAGTTGCGGCAGGTGCTCGACCACGGCCAGCTCCGCGCAATCGCCGACGAGACCGGGCTTTCCGAGCGCGAAGCCGCCAGGCAGCTGAGCGACATGCTGCCCGACCTGGTCGACAAGCTCACGCCGGCCGGCCACATTCCTCCCGGCGGACTGGGCAATGTGAGCACCCTGCTGGACCACTTCCTCGGGCGATACCATTAGCGCGGCGGGCCGGCACACAATGCGCGACAATGTGCGGTATGCAATGGCTCAAACAACTATTCAACCGCAAGAAGCCCGACATTCCCGCCGCGCTGTGGGCGGAAAGCCTCGAACGGCTGCCTTTCCTCGACCGCCTGACGGCGGATGAATTGTCGCGCCTGAAATCCCTGTGCGAAGAAATCCTTGCCAGAAAGACATTCACCGGCGCGGCAGGATTTACCCTCACCGACGAAGTGGCGGTACTGATCGCCGCGCAAGCCGCCCTGCCCGTGCTCAACCTGACGCTGGACCTGTACGACGACATGGCCGGCATCATCGTCTATCCGAGCGCCTTCATGATTCCGCAGAGCGAGATGGACGAAGCCGGGGTGGTGCATGAATGGCACGAACCGGCGTCCGGCGAGGCGGTGCATGCGGGCGGCGCCGTCATCCTGTCCTGGGAGGATGCGCAGGAGAGCGAAGCGCCCGGCTACAACGTGGTGATCCACGAATTCACCCACAAGATCGACATGGCGCGCGGCTCGGCCAACGGCTGTCCGCCCTTCCTGGGCGAGTTTCACCGGGAAATCGCACCGGCCGAGTGGAAACGGACGTTTACGCGGGCCTACGACGATTTCCTGCGCCGCGTCGAAGAGCGGGACGCCCTGCTGCCCGCGGACTTCGACGACAACCGGCCCGGACACGCTGCCCTGTACGACGAACTGTTCGGCGATCTGCCGCTCGATCCCTATGCAGCCCGGCACCCGGCGGAGTTCTTCGCGGTCGCCTCGGAAGCCTTTTTCCTGCTGCCCGAACCGCTGGCCGAAGACTATCCGGAAGTATTCCGGCTGCTCTCCCTGTACTACCGGCAGGACCCGCTGGGACAGTAAAACGGCCTGTTGCGACAAAGAAAAGGCCCGGAAAGCATTTATAATCACTGGTTTTCCTGAGACCGACCTGAATGAAGGTATTTCGCGGACTTCCCAACGCCGCATCGCGGGCTGCATGTGCGCTCACGATCGGCAACTTCGACGGCGTGCATCGCGGCCACCAGGCATTGCTGGCGCGCGTGCGCGAGGCCGCGACGCGCCTGGGCGTGGAAGCGGCGGTCATGACCTTCGAGCCGCATCCGCGCGAATTCTTCGCCCGGCTGTCCGGCGACCTCTCGAAAGCCCCCACCCGCATCGCCAACCTGCGCGACAAGCTGCAATCGCTGGAGAACGCCGGCGTCGACCGCGTGATCGTCGAGCATTTCAATGCCCACTTCGCCGGCATGTCGCCCGAGGATTTCGTCGAAAAGGTGCTGGTGCAGGGCCTGCACGTGAAATGGCTGATGGTCGGCGAAGACTTTTGCTACGGCTCCAGGCGGGCGGGCAATGTGGCCACCCTGATGGAAGCCGGCAAGAAATACGGCTTCCAGGTCGAGACGCTGCCCACCGTGATGAACGAAGGCACGCGGATTTCCTCGTCGGCGGTGCGCGCCGCGCTGGCCGCCAGCGACTTCGCGCTCGCCGCGCAGCTGCTCGGCCATCCCTACGCCATCTCGGGCCATGTCGCCCACGGCAAGAAGCTGGGCCGCACCATCGGATTTCCCACCCTGAACCTGCGCGTCGCCCACAAGCGCCCGGCCATTTCCGGCGTGTTCGTGGTGCAGGTGCACGGCCTTGCCGACCGCCCCCTGCCCGGCGTGGCCAGCCTCGGCGTGCGCCCGACGGTGGAGGATGAGGGCCGCGTGCTGCTCGAAACGTATCTGTTCGACTACAACGAGCAGTGCTACGGCAAGGTGGTGCGCGTGGAATTCCTGAAGAAGCTGCGCGACGAGGAAAAATACGTGGACATCCCGACGCTCACCGCCGCCATCGAGCGCGATGCCCAGCAGGCGCGCGAATTCTTCAAGGCGCGCGAAGGCCAGGCGATTTCCGCAACCGACCGAATTTGACGATCAGACACGCCTCCCACCTGTTTGATCCACCCGATTTCCAAGACTGAAACCATCATGTCCGAGCAAAAAAACAAGTACCCGGTCAATCTGATCGACACGCCCTTCCCCATGCGCGGCGACCTCGCCAAGCGCGAACCGAAGTGGGTGAAGGAATGGCAGGAAAAGAAGATCTACCAGCGCATCCGCAAGGCGTCCAAGGGACGTCCGAAGTGGATCCTGCACGACGGCCCGCCGTATGCCAATGGCGACATTCATATCGGCCACGCGGTCAACAAGATCCTGAAGGACATGATCGTGAAGTCGCGCAACATGGCCGGCTTCGATGCGCAGTACATCCCGGGATGGGACTGCCACGGCATGCCGATCGAGATCCAGATCGAGAAGCAGTTCGGCAAGCACCTGCCGACGGCTGAGGTACAAGCCAAGTCGCGCGCCTACGCCACCGAACAGATCGAGCGCCAGAAGAAGGACTTCATCCGCCTCGGCGTGCTGGGCGACTGGGACCGTCCGTACAAGACGATGGATTTCAAGAACGAAGCCGACGAGATCCGCGTGCTCGGCAAGATCCTCGACAAGGGCTACGTCTACCGCGGCCTGAAGCCGGTGAACTGGTGCTTCGACTGCGGCTCCGCGCTGGCGGAAGCGGAAGTGGAATACCAGGACAAGCGCGACCCGGCGATCGACGTCGGCTTCCCCTTCGCGGAACATGACAAGCTGGCGCACGCCTTCGGCCTCGACAAGCTGCCCACGGACAAGGGCTATGCGGTGATCTGGACCACCACGCCGTGGACCATTCCCGCCAACCAGGCGCTGAACGTGCATCCGGAACACCGCTATGCGCTGGTGCAGACCGAGCGCAACGGCGAGACGATCCTGCTGCTGCTCGCCGCCGAACTGGTCGCTTCCTGCCTGCAGCGCTATGGCATGGAAGGCAAGATCATCGCCACCTGCGGCGGCGAAGCGCTGTCGATGATCCGTTTCCGGCACCCGTTTGCGAACGCGGACAAGGGTTACGACCGCTACTCGCCGATTTATGTCGGCAACTACGTCACGCTCGATACCGGTACCGGCATCGTGCACTCCGCGCCGGCCTACGGCCTGGACGACTTCGTCTCCTGCAAGTCGCACGGCATGAGCGACGACGAAATCCTGAAGCCGGTGATGGGCGACGGCAAGTACGCCTCCTGGCTGCCCTTCTTCGGCGGCATGACGATCTGGGAAGCATCCAAGCCGATCTGCGCCAAGCTGGAGGAAGTCGGCGCGCTGTTCAAGCTGGTGATGTTCGACCACAGCTACATGCACTGCTGGCGCCACAAGACGCCGATCATCTACCGCGCGACCTCACAGTGGTTCGCCGGCATGGACGTGATGCCGAAGGACGGCGGCAAGAGCCTGCGCGAAACCGCGCTGGCCGGCGTGGAAGCGACCGCCTTCTTCCCGTCCTGGGGCAAGGCGCGCCTGCACGGCATGATCGCCAACCGGCCGGACTGGACGCTGTCGCGCCAGCGCCAGTGGGGCGTGCCGATGGCCTTCTTCGTGCACAAGGAAACCGGCGAGCTGCATCCGCGTACGCCGGAACTGCTCGAAGCCGTCGCAAAGCTGGTCGAACAGAGCGGCATCGAGGCATGGCAGACGCTCGACCCGAAGGACCTGCTGGGCGCCGATGCCGAGATGTACGTGAAGAACAAGGATACGCTGGACGTGTGGTTCGACTCCGGCTCCACGCACCAGACCGTGCTGCGCGGATCGCATGCCGACGAATCGCAGTTCCCGGCCGACCTCTACCTGGAAGGCTCGGACCAGCATCGCGGCTGGTTCCACTCCTCGCTGCTGACCTCGTCGATGACGGACGGCCGCCCGCCCTACAAGGCGCTGCTCACCCACGGCTTCGTGGTCGACGGCGAAGGCAAGAAGATGTCCAAGTCCAAGGGCAACGTGGTCGCGCCGCAGAAGGTGTCGGATACGCTGGGCGCGGAAATCCTGCGCCTGTGGGTGGCCTCCACCGACTACTCCGGCGAACTGTCGATCTCCGACGAGATCCTCAAGCGCGTGGTGGAAGCCTACCGCCGTATCCGCAACACGCTGCGCTTCCTGCTGGCCAACACCTCCGACTTCGATCCGAAGAAGGATGCGCTGCCGGTCGGTGAACTGTTCGAGATC
>NZ_DASRXF010000069.1:0-5536 GCF_035654295.1 Noviherbaspirillum sp.
ATGACAAATTCCAGTCGGGACGACATACGGGAAGACTCCTTCCAAGGCATCGCGCGCTCCAGATTGTTGCAACGCGATGATCATAAAAGGTGTTACCCATGTCTCCCGACAGGTGTTACCTATGTCCCCCGGCTATACACGAAGCGAAACCCACCATGTGCCTCATTCCCTCTCCCCAAACCTCCCCGCCCCTCGATCCATCCGTCCACCCCAATCCGCCGGCAAAAGCCCCTGCTTCACATACCGGTGGAACGACGAATACTCCCAATCCCCCGCCGCCGCGACAAGTCCGTGCTTGACCGGGTTGAAGTGGATATAGTCCACGTGCCGTTCGTAATCTCCCTCGTCCCGTATCGTATGTTCCCAGTATCTCCGCTGCCAGATGCCGCGCTCGGCCTTGCCTGAGCGGCTCGGTGTGATGACTTCGTCTGCCGGAAGGTGGCGGGAGAAGTGTCCCTTGATCAAGCGCCAGCGCGTGCTGTAGTCGGTGTCTTCGCCGGGCAGTGTCCAGACGGTATGCAGGTGTTCCGGCAGCACGACGATGGCGTCGATGTTGAAGGGGTGGCGGGCGTGGGTGTAGCGGAATGCGGCGCGGAGGAGGGGGATGTGGGCGGTGAGGAGGGGGCTGGAGCGGTCGGCGAGGGTGACGGTGAAGAAGTAGGTGGCGCCGGGGAGGAAATTGCGGCGGTAGGTGGACATGGGGCTTTTCTTTGTGTGCTGCGGTGGGTTTCGCTGCTCTCTACCCACCCTACGGTTCTTTATAGAGGAGGGTAGGGTGGGTAGAGCGTAGCGAAACCCACCGCGCCTCTGAACCGGCGGACCTACTCCCGCACGCCCTTCCTGCAATGCGGGCACGATTCACCCGGGATGTAATACGGCGACAACTGCTCCCGCGGCGTCACCACCGCCCGGCATGCGAAGCATTGCTTCATTTCCGTCGCTTCCAGCTTCGGGTTGAGCGCCGTCCGGTAATCGAACACGAAGCAATCACCGGTGTAGTGCTCGCCGCCCACTTCCTCGAAATATTTCAGGATGCCGCCTTCGAGCTGGTACACGCTGTCGTAGCCGACGTTCTGCATGTGGATCGCGGCTTTTTCGCAGCGGATGCCGCCGGTGCAGAAGGTGACGACGGTCTTGCCGGTGAGTTCGTCCTTGTGCTTTTCCACCACTTCCGGAAATTCGCTGAATTTTTCGATGCGGTAGTCGATGGTGTTGCTGAAGGTGCCGACGTCGACTTCGAAGGCGTTGCGGGTGTCCATCATCACGACCGGCTTGCCGCTGTCGTCGTGCCCCTGGTCGAGCCAGCGCTTGAGCGTCTTGGCGTCGACGGCGGGTGCGCGGCCTTCTTCCGGCTTGATCAGCGGATTCTTCATCGTGATGATCTCGCGCTTGAGCTTGACCAGCATCTTGGTGAAGGGCTGGCGGTCGGAATAGCTTTCCTTGACTTCGATGTCCGCGAAGCGCGCATCGCTGCGCAGCCAGGCGAGGAAGCGGTCGATGGAGCCGCGCAGGCCGGCGAGGAAGAGGTTGATGCCTTCCGGGCTGAGCAGGATGGTGCCTTTCAGGCCGAGTTCTTCGCACAGCGCCCGGAATTCGGGACGCTTTTCAACGGTGTCGTCGAAGCTGATGAATTTGTAGGCGGCGATGTTGACGTAGGTGGTGCTGGATTGCATGGAAACTTTAGCTAAGTCTTTGATTTGCCGTCATTATATACGCGATCGTGTCGGACGGAATCGGACATCGCAACAGCCTGCGCAGCTTTCCAATGGGAAGGGCTCCGCCGCTGTAAAATAGCGCGATGACCGCGCCGCAATTCATCCATCTCCGCCTCCATTCCGAATACTCCATCGTCGACGGCCTCGTGCGCATCGACGACGCCGTCAAGGCTGCCGCCAAGGATGGCCAGGCCGCGATGGCGATCACCGACCTTGCCAACCTGTTCGGCATGGTCAAGTTTTACAAGGCCGCGCGCGGCAAGGGCGTCAAGCCCATCGCCGGCTGCGACGTCTGGATCACCAACGATGACGACCGCGACAAGCCGTCGCGCCTGTTGTTGTACTGCAAGAGCCGCAAGGGTTACCTGCAGCTGTGCGAGCTGTTGACCAAGGCCTGGTTGACAAACGTGCACCGCGGGCGGGCGGAAATCCGTCCCGAGTGGCTGGAGAATGGCGCCGCGAGTGAACTGATCGCCTTGTCCGGCGCGCATTCGGGCGACATCGGCATGGCCATCGACAACGGCAATCCCGCGCTTGCGCAAAAGTGCGCCGAGCGCTGGATGTCGATCTTCCCGAATCATTTCTACATCGAGGTGCAGCGCTACGGGCAGCCCAACATGGACAACCATGTCCGCCAGGCAGTCGCGCTGGCGGTGAAGCTGAAGCTGCCGGTGGTGGCGACGCACCCGATCCAGTTCCTGACGCGCGAGGAATTCATCGCGCACGAGGCGCGCACCTGTATCGCGGAAGGCGAGATCCTCGCCAATCCGCGCCGCGTGAAGCGCTTCAACGAGAGTCAGTGTTTCCGCACGCAGGCGGAGATGGCCGAGGCCTTCGCCGACATGCCGGCGGCGCTGCAGAACTCGGTGGAGATCGCCAAGCGCTGCAATCTGCAGCTCGAACTCGGAAAGCCGAAGCTGCCGCTCTTCCCGACGCCGGACGGCATGTCGCTCGACGACTTCCTCGTGCACCAGGCCAAGGCCGGCCTGGAGGAGCGCCTGGTGCAGCTCTTTGCCGATCCGGAAAAGCGCGAGAAGAACCGTCCGCGCTATGAAGAACGCCTCAAGTTCGAGACCGACACCATCATCAAGATGGGCTTCCCCGGCTACTTCCTGATCGTGGCGGACTTCATCCAGTGGGGCAAGAACAACGGCGTGCCGGTCGGCCCGGGCCGCGGCTCGGGCGCGGGCTCGCTGGTGGCCTACGCGCTCAAGATCACCGACCTCGATCCGCTGGAATACAACCTGCTGTTCGAGCGCTTCCTGAATCCGGAGCGCGTGTCGATGCCTGACTTCGATATCGACTTCTGCCAGGAAAACCGCGACCGCGTGATCCAGTACGTGAAGGACCGCTACGGCCGCGACGCGGTGTCGCAGATCGCCACCTTCGGCACGATGGCAGCGAAGGGCGCGGTGCGCGACGTCGGCCGCGTGCTCGACATGAGCTACACCTTCTGCGACGGCATTTCCAAGCTGATCCCGTTCAAGCCGGGCAAGCAGGTATCGATTGCCGAGGCGATCGAGGAAGAGCCGCTGCTCAAGGAAAGACTGGAGAACGAGGAAGAGGTCAAGCAGCTGCTCGACCTCGCGCAGCAGGTCGAAGGCATCACGCGCAGCATCGGCATGCACGCCGGCGGCGTGCTGATCGCACCGGGCAAGCTGACCGACTTCTGCCCGCTGTACACGCAGGGCGGCGATGCGGGCGTGGTGTCGCAGTACGACAAGGATGACGTGGAAGCGGTCGGCCTGGTGAAGTTCGACTTCCTTGGCCTGACCACGCTGACCATCCTCGACCGGGCGGTGAACTACATCAAGATGCTCGACCCGGCGATGAAGGACTTCGACCTCGCCAAGCTGCCGCTCAACGACAGGCCGTCCTACGAACTGCTGACCAAGGCCAGGACGGTCGCGGTGTTCCAGCTGGAAAGCCGCGGCATGCAGGGCATGCTCAAGGATGCGCGTCCGGACCGCTTCGAGGACATCATCGCGCTGGTGGCACTCTACCGTCCCGGCCCGATGGACCTGATCCCGGATTTCTGCAAACGCAAGCACGGCGAGAAATTCGAATACCCCGACCCGCGTACCGAGGGCATCCTGGCCGAGACCTACGGCATCATGGTGTACCAGGAGCAGGTGATGCAGATGGCGCAGGTGATCGGCGGCTACTCGCTCGGCGGCGCGGACTTGCTGCGCCGCGCAATGGGCAAGAAGAAGCCGGAAGAGATGGCGCAGCACCGCCTGCTGTTCCGCGAGGGTGCGGCCAAGAACGGCTTGTCCGAGGAAAAGGCTGACGAGATCTTCGACTTGATGGAGAAGTTCGCGGGCTACGGCTTCAACAAGTCGCACGCCGCCGCCTATGCGCTGCTGTCCTACCACACCGCTTACCTGAAGGCCCACCATCCCGCCGCGTTCATGGCAGCCAACATGTCGCTGGCCATGGACGACACGGACAAGATCAAGATCCTGGTCGAAGACGCGATCGACGTCTGCAAGCTGCAGATGCTGCCGCCGGACATCAACAAGTCGGATTACCGTTTCATTCCGGTGGGCGAGGCGGGCAAGAAGGCGATGCAGATCCGCTACGGCCTGGGCGCCGTGAAAGGCTCCGGCCAGAATGCGATTGAGGCCATCATCGCCGCGCGCCAATCGGGCGGGCCGTTCAAGGACCTGTTCGACTTCGTCAAGCGCGTGGACAAGAAGCAGATCAATCGCCGCACCATTGAAGCGCTGATCCGTGCCGGTGCGATGGACTGCTTCGGCGTCGATCGCGGCATCATGTTTGCCTCGGTCAACTTTGCGATGGAGTGCGCCGAGCAGGCACATGCGTCCGCCAACCAGGTGAGCTTGTTCGGCGGTGACGACAGTGACCTTGAGACGCCACCGGATTACGTGAAGGTCCCGCCGTGGAGCGAGCGGCAGCGGCTGTCGGAAGAGAAGCTGGCTTTGGGCTTCTATCTCTCCGGGCATCTGTTCAACGCCTATGAGAGCGAGGTGCGCAAGTTCATCAAGACCAAGCTGCTCAACCTCGAACCGGCGCGCGACCCGCGCCTGCTCGCCGGGATCATCAGTGCCGTGCGCACCCAGATGACCCAGCGCGGCAAGATCGTGATCGTCACGCTTGATGACGGAACGGCGACGGTCGACGTGACCGTGTACACCGAGCTGTACGAGCCGAACAAGCACCTGTTCAAGGAAGACGAGTTTCTCGCGGTGCAGGGCAAGGTATCGGAGGACCGGTTCAACGGCGGCTTGCGCGTGTCGGCGGAGAAGGTCATGGACATTGCGATGGCACGCGTGAACTTCGGACGGCAGTTCTCGTTCTCGCTCAACACGCGGATCGATGCCGCGCAGATCAAGGCCATCCTGGCACAGTACCGCTCCGAGAACGGCCTGCCGCTGATGATGCGTTACATGCAGGACGGCGTCGGCAGTTGTGAGATCCGCCTGGCCGACGATTGGCGCGTGGCGCCGGCCGACGGGTTGAAGCAGTCGCTGTTCGAGAAGCTTGGCGTGCGGGGCGCGACGGTCGAGTATTGAGCGTAGCGGCCGCGAATGGCAATGGACGGTAGATAAAGCGAAGCGAAACCTGCCGATTGGCACCGTCCCCCGCAAGCTCAAGAACTGCAGGCCAGCATCTCCGCGCAGCGCGCATCCGCGCCCGTATTGGGGACGGCGACCACCCGGTTCCGCCCTTCGGACTTCGCCTGGTAAAGCAGGGCATCAGCCCGGTTGACAGCGTTGCCATACGGTTCGTTATTGCACAGCTCGACCAAACCGCACGACACGGTGAAACTGAAAACATGCTCGTTGTGTACGCAGGAG
>NZ_DASRXF010000070.1:0-7921 GCF_035654295.1 Noviherbaspirillum sp.
CTCCTGGATCTTTGCGATCACGCCCGGCGCATCCTCGGGATGGATATGAGCAAACCAGTCATCGATGTGCACATCCGCGGGCGAGGAAAACGCCCGCGCCGCTTCGGGATTGAGGTAGGTGCAGCGCCCTTCGGTGTCCGCCTCCCACACGATCATGGAAACACGCTCGGCAAGACGGCGAATGGCTGCGCGCACGACGGAGCGGTCTTCCGAACCTGGCTGTTTCTGTGACGGGCGGTAACTGGCGTTCATGACCCGTATGTTACCACTTTGACACGATCTAAATATGGTGCAATGCAGCGGAACTTAGGAACTCATGGGGGCGTCGTAGCTTTCAGATTGCCCGAAAGAATTTCCTTCACCCATCAACTTCCGAGTGGAAACATGAAACACCACCATACTCATGAACTGCGGCGCGACGAGATTCTCGCTCTGGCCCACCAGGCGAAACTGATGATTGTCGACGGCGAAATCTGCTACTTGAACGACATGGCGACGGAAAAGGAACTGGTCAATTTTGCGCGGATGATCGAAGCCAAGTCCGGCGAAAGCAAGCAGACCTAATATTCCGCGGTGCCCGTGACCGGCCCGAGCAGCGTGCTGTTCTGCGCATTGCGCGAACCCTCTGCGATTTCCTCGATCTCATTGAGCTCGATGAGCGCCATGACGAACACGCCGACCACGAGCGCGGCCATGAGCAATGCGAGTGCCAGGATTATTGTTGTCACCATCGCTCCCCCCTCCTGCGAACTGTCTCCGATGAAGTTCATTTAAGCAGCTCGTTTCCGGCCGGACTTGCGCACGATCAATGCCTGGTTGCGGTCCGACATTTTTTCCTCAAGGCATGCGCTTTGGCCGAGGGGACGGTTCCTATCGCGCCCATAGAAAAAATCTCTGGAATTTTCTTTTGTGCGGAGCAACCAAAACTGCGCTGCCCTGTCTATCAGCTTCTGACCAGAAACGTTGCGCGACACTGGACAACGCATCCGGGACACGCGCTCTCAATTGACCTCCCCAAAGGACGAACGAATGCCAAGATGTTCCAAGGTGTATGAAGCCTTCAACAATGCTTATGTCGGCGCGGTACTGATGGTGCTGCTGGCCTTTGCCAGCGTAGCCGCCGTCGTATTCAAACCCCTCGCGCTGCGCGCCGCCAACCCGGTTGTGCACTCCCAGGACATTTCCGAAATCACCCGCATCGCCGCCAACGCCGGCCGCCTGGAATACCTGCTGGTCGCACAGCCCCTCTCCGATTTCCCTCGCTATGTATTCAAGTACAAGGATGCCGCGCAGATCAACGTGGTGAAGGTGCCCAGCACCTCGCACAGCAATCTCGAACGCGAAGTCCTGTTGAAGAACAGCATTCCGTACGCGATCGCCAACGCCGAGTACCTGGAATCCAACAAGGAAATCCTCCAAGACAAGGAAACGAAGGACGGCATCCTGAACGAAGCCGGCGGCTTTCTTGCGCGTAATGCCGTCGGCATCGCGCTGCTGATCTTCCTGTTCGTCTCGCTGCGCAAGGGCCTGCCCGGCATGGGCATGGGCGGCGGCGCATCCGTTGTCAAGCCGGAAAACCTCAAGGGCAGCATGGACGACCTGATCGGCATGGAAGACATCAAGCAGGAAGTCGCGCACCTGGAAGAAATGATCCGCAACCGCGACCTGTACCGCTCGCACAACATCGACAAGCCGTTCAACGTCATGCTGACCGGCCCGGCCGGCACCGGCAAGACCAAGCTCGCCGGCTACCTGGCCAAGAAGCTGGACATTCCGCTCATCCAGGCATCGGGTTCGGGCCTGGAATCCGGGCTCGTCGGCGGCGGTTCCAAGGCGCTCAACGCGATTTACAAAAAGGCATGCTCGATGGAGCGCTGCATCATCTTCCTGGATGAAGCGCAGAGCCTGTTCATGCCGCGCGGCCGCGGCGACAAGAAGTGGGATGACGATACTGCCAACACCCTGCTCTCCCTGCTCGACGGTATCAAGAGCGACAAGGGCGCCGGCGTGATCTGGGTCGTGGCCTCGAACTTCAATGATGCCACCACGCAAATGGATGAAGCGATGCTGCGCCGCTTTGCGGTGAAGATCAACTTCCGCCTGCCGAACAAGGCCGAGCGCCGCGAGTTGCTGAACGTCTTCCTGGCGAAGAAAGATCCGGAGTGCGTGGACTGGGCGAACCTGAACCTGGACTATGCGGCGGAGATCACCGCCAACCTCAGCCCGGCACTGCTGGAAACCGTGGTCGACCGCGCGAGCATGATCGCCATTCAGGAAAAGACCCTGATCACCACCGATGTCATGTTCCGCGCCTTCGAGCGCTCGATGATCGGCCTGACCGACCGCGCCACCACCGCCGAGCAGGACAAGAAGCGCGAACGCGTGGCGCTGCACGAACTGGGCCACTTCTTCATGCAGATCGACCCCTACCTGCGCCAGGGCATGAGCTGGGAAGAAGTGAAGGCCAAGTCGCCCTTGCTGAAGATCAGCACCGAGTCCGTGTCCAAGGTCGGCGCGCTGGGCTATGTACTGTCTTCCTCGGAAGACGTGTCCCTGCAGACGCTGGAAGAAATGGAACAGGACGTGATCCAGCTTTACGGCGGCGTTGCAGCGGAAGAACTGTTCTACGGCGCGCGCGGCATTTCCACCGGCAGCCAGAACGATATCCAGAAGATCACCGCCAAGCTCGACCTGATGGTGAACCAGCTCTCCATGTACTCGCGTTCAAAGGTGGACTACACCCAGTTCAAGCGCGAAGGTTCGACCGAAGACGCGATGCGCCAGGTCGAAGCCAAGGCGGACGAGCTCTACACCGCGACGCTGGAAGCGATGAAGGCGTACAAGGATGTGATGTGGACGCTGAAGGACACGCTGCTGGAGCGCTATGTGCTGTCCAAGGACGAGGTGTTCGAACTGCTGTCCGAGATGATGACGGCGCCGGCGCAGTCGAAGGCGGCCTGAGATTGCAATTCCTGCCGCGTGTCCGGAGAGGACGTCATCCCGACGAAAGTCGGGGTCCAGCGGCGTTAATCGATGCACACACGACGCTGGATCCCGGCTTTCGCCGGGATGACGGCGGTGGAATCAAACGCGAGTGATGTCCGGAGAGGATGTCATCCCGACGAAAGTCGGAATCCAGCGGCGTTAATCGATGCACGCACGACACTGGACCCCGGCGTTCGCCGGGATGACGGCGGTGGAATCAAACGCGAGTGAATTGAAAAGCCCCGGCAAGTCCGGGCTTTTTTTCGTCCTCAGGCTGCCTGCGCCTGCACGATGGAATCGAAGCGCTCGCGCAATTCCCGCGCCACCGGCAGCAAGCCTTCCACCGACAAATCCTCCAGCAAGACCTTCGGCGACTTGTCGATCTCCGGATAGTTGCGCAGGATGGAACGGCGGTAAGTCGGGTCGTAGTGGTTGCGCATCAGGCGCTCGAACAGCGCCGGCACTTCGCGCCGCGCCGCAAGCTCTTCCCACGCGGCGAACTCTTCGCCGCCGATCAGCGGGCGCAGGTAGGAGAGGCGCTCGATCAGCGCCGCCGGGTCCTGCTCGAAGTGGGCATAGTCCTCGCGCAGCAACTGCACGCGCTGCGGCATCGCGGCGTCCACCGCAATGGTCAGGCCGGAACGCATCGCGCCCAGCAGCGCATCCGGCAACTGGACTTTGCCGATCTTCTTGCTTTCCGATTCCACCCACACCGGCCGGCCCGGGTCGAACTCCTGCAGCTGGCGCAGCAAGAGACTGTCGAACATCTTCTGCGACGGCTGCTGCTTGCCGGGCACCGCGCCGATGATCGACCCGCGATGCGTGGCGATGCCTTCGAGATCGAGCACCTGCGCGCCCGCCTGGTGCAGCGCGCCGAGCAGGCGCGTCTTGCCGCAGCCGGTGGGGCCGCTCACCACGATGTATCGGAAGTTCGCCGGGAACGCGGCCATTTCCTCGTTCACCCAGCGCCGGTACGCCTTCCAGCCGCCCTTGTATTTCTCGACCCGGTAACCGATGGTGTCGAGCACATCGAACCACACCTTGCTGCGCTTGCCGCCACGGAAGCAATACACCAGGATCCGGCTCTTGGCCGGGTACTTGGAAATGCATTGCTCGATGTGGCGGGCAATGTTCATCAGGGAATAACGCGCACCGAGCTGGTACGCAGCGAGCGGATCGGTGCGATGCAGCGTGCCGACTTCGGCGAATTCGGCGTTGTCGACCACCGGCAGGTTGATCGCGCCGGGGATATGGTCTTCCTCGTATTCGCGCGGGCTGCGGGCGTCGATGATGAGGTCGTAGGAATCGAAATTTTGCATCCCCACATTGTACCCGCCGGGCCCGGCGCGGGCCGCTCTATGACGAAAAACGGTTTCCGGAGTATTCTTTGCCCCTTCGCGTCCGGCCCGGACCTTTTTCACCAGACATGCCATGAACAAACCCGTCGAAAGCCCCCTCCGCCTGACCTCGTTCTCCCACGGCGGCGGCTGCGGCTGCAAGATCGCGCCCGGCGTGCTCGCCGACATCCTGAAACAATCCCGCGGCTTTCCGGTGCCGAACGAGCTGCTGGTCGGCATCGAAACCTCCGACGATGCGGCCGTCTACAAGCTCAACGACGAACAGGCGCTGGTCGCCACCACCGACTTCTTCATGCCCATCGTCGACGATCCGTACGACTTCGGCCGCATCGCCGCCACCAATGCCATCTCCGATGTCTATGCGATGGGCGGCACGCCGATCATGGCGCTGGCGCTAGTGGCGATGCCGGTCAACCAGTTGTCGGTCGAGGTGATCGGCAAGATCATCCAGGGCGGCGAGGCGGTCTGCACCGAAGCGGGCATCCCGATCGCGGGCGGCCATACCATCGACTCCGTCGAGCCCATCTATGGCCTGGTCGTGATGGGACTGGTGCATCCGGACAAGGTCAAGCGCAATGCCGGCGCGCGGCCCGGCGATACGCTCATCCTCGGCAAGCCGCTGGGTGTCGGCATCCTGTCGGCCGCCCTGAAAAAGAACGCGCTCGACGCCGCCGGTTACCGGGCGATGATCGACAACACCACCAAGCTCAACAAACCGGGCAAATCACTGTCCGCCATGGCGGGCGTGCACGCGCTGACCGACGTCACCGGCTTCGGCCTGCTCGGACACTCGCTTGAACTGGCGCGCGGCGCTGGCATGACCGTGCAGCTGGACCTCGGCAGGATCCCCCTGCTCCCCGGCGTGGAAGAACTGGCGGGACAAGGTTTCATCACCGGCGCGTCCGCCCGCAATTGGGCGGGTTACGGCCACGACGTCGCGCTTCCCGCGGACATCACTCCGGTACAGCAAGCCTTGCTGACTGATCCGCAAACCTCCGGCGGCCTGCTGGTGGCATGCGACGCCTCCTCGGCGGATGAAGTGCTGGCGCTCTTCCGCCGCGAGGGATTCGGCGATGCTGCCGTCGTCGGCACTGTTGTCGAAGGACCGGCCCAAGTCGTCATCAAATCCTGATGCAAGCAGGACGGGCACCTCCGCCCGTCCTTTGTGCACCGCATCATTCACCTCCCCCCGGCGGCCTCCGCATCTCTTCTCCCAAGGACGTAGGCGTCTGTCCTACAAACGCTGAAAGCCGCATTCCGCATTATTTCCATACGGAAATCTTCTGTTGCGCCCAGGGTTCTTCCTTAGAAACTTTCGATAAAAAATTACTATTTTGCAACGCAGCATGTGTAATAGCTCGTTACAATTGACGTAAATCAACTGATCGCCGTCTTACGCTTTACCAACGGCAAGAAATCCGGTTGAGCCTGTTTGGGCTCGCCGCTTCCAACACAACGCCAACATCGACATGATCGCCACGCATCCTGCTGACACCCGCGCCGTCGCCCGTCCCCTCCCCCGCCTTCCCCGTTTGCTTTCCATGAGTGCCGCTGTCGCCGCCGCCCTCGCGCTGGCCGCGTGCGGCACGGTGCAGGTCCAGCCTCTCGGCACCGCCGACATCGCCCAGCAGGCCGCACTCGACCGCGCGATCGCGCGCGACGCCGTTCCGCCAATCAGCGGTGAGCTCTCGATGGACGAGGCGATTGCGCGGGCGCTGAAGTACAACCTCGACCGCCGCACGAAAATGATGGAGGAGGCGCTGGCGTTCAACCAGCTCGACACGGCCAACTGGGACATGCTGCCGAAACTGACCGCCAATGCCGGTTACTCGACGCGTGACAAGGACCTCATCACCCGCAGCGTGGATTCGGTGACCGGTCTGCCTTCGCTCGCCAATCCCTATATTTCGTCCGAACGCTCGCACGCTTCCTACGACCTCGGCCTGACGTGGAACATGCTCGATTTCGGGCTCAGCTACATCACCGCCAAGCAGCAGGCCGACCGCGTGCTGATCGCTTCGGAGCGCCGGCGCAAGGCCATGCACACCCTCATCCAGGACGTGCGCTATGCGTTCTGGCGCACCGCCAGTGCCCAGCGCCTGAAGGACGATGTGCGTAATGCGATCGCGCTGGCCGAAGATGCGCTGGAGGATGCGCGCAAGGCCGAGAGCGAGCGCCTGCGCAATCCCGTCGATGCGCTGCGCTACCAGCGCCAGTTGCTGGAAAACCTGCGCCTGCTGGAGAGCATCGAACAGGAACTCTCGACCGGACGCATCGAGCTGGCCAACCTCATCAATGCCCCGCTCGGACAGGATTTCCGCGTGCAGGAGCCGAGCGACAAGGTCGACGCCTCGCTGCTGGAGGTTCCCGTCGAGCGCATGGAGCAGCTCGCAGTGGAACAAAACGCCGACCTGCGCGAGCATTTCTACAGCGCGCGCATCGCCGTTGAGGAAACGCGCCGCACCATGCTGCGCCTGTTTCCCAACCTGTCGTTCCGCACCACCGCGCACTATGACACCGACCGCTTCATGATCAACAACCGCTGGAATGATGCCGGCCTGCAGCTTTCCTACAACCTGCTGAACCTGTTGAGCGCGCCCTCGCAAAAGGCGCTGGCCGAGGCCGGCGTCAAGCTGGCCGACCAGCGCCGCGTGGCGGCCCAGATGGCAGTGCTCACCCAGGTGCACCTGTCGCGTCTCTCGTACACCATCGCCTACCGGCAGTTCCTGCGCGCCGACGCCATCTGGCAGGCGGACGCGAAGATCTCGGCGCACATCCGCAACCGCGAATCGGCGGAAACACAAAGCAAGCTGGAACAGGTGGCCAATAGCACCACGGCCATCCTGAGCCTGCTGCGCCGCTACCAGTCGCTGTCGCAGCTGCAGGGCGCGGGCAGCAAGCTGCAGGCCACCATCGGACTGGAGCCGGCGATCGGCAGTACCGCCGACATCCCCCTCGATGAACTGACGAAGAAAGTGTCGGACGCCATCCGCGACTGGAGCAAGGAAGCGTTCAAGCCAGCGGCCCAGGCTCCTTCGACGGACGAACTCGCACTCAGGATGACGATGGCGCCGGGCTGGCGCGTCGAGCCGGTACTGGCGTTTTCGGACAACAAGGAGAACTAGGCCATGCCCCTGCGCCAACAATTGCGGATGCTCGCCCTGGCGCTCGTCAGCCTCGGTGTGACAGCCGCCGCCCTTGCACAGCAGGCGCCGAAGCCTGCCGCGCCGGCGCCTCGCCCGGCGCTGGAACGGCAGGACATCCGTGCGCAGCTTTCGCCGCGCCGCTTCACCACCGTCGCCGCCGAGATCGGCGCCAAGATCAGCCGCCTGCCCGTGCAGGAAGGCGGCAGCTTCCGCGCCGGCCAGTTGCTGGTCGGGCTCGACTGCTCGCTGCAGCAGGCCCAGTTGCAGAAGGCCCGTGCCGCGCTATCCGCGGCGGAACGCACCTTCGTCGCCAACAAGCGGCTCAACGAACTCAATTCCATCGGCAAGGTGGAACTGGATGTCTCCGAATCCGAAGTCTCCAAGGCGCGGGCGGAAGTGTCGCTGATGACGGTATCGCTGGAGAAATGCCAG
>NZ_DASRXF010000071.1:0-31862 GCF_035654295.1 Noviherbaspirillum sp.
CTTCCACGCTCGGCGTGAGCGGCACGATCTTCGCCAGGTAGGCGGTGGCGTAATACAGGCCGCCGGCCAGTGCGATCGTCAGCAGGACGAAGGCATACAGGAAGATGAGCAGGAAGAGACGGGGAAGTGAGCGGCTCCGGGATGAGGCGCGCCGCGGGTTCTGGTCTTGCGGATTCTTGTTGTCCACTCTCATACCCTTTTCTGTTAGGCGACAGGTTGGACAAAGGGGCAAGAGTTTGGTTTTGCATGGCGGTCGACGATCAACGCTGCGGCGCAGCAGCGACGCGGCTTTCTGCCCTCGGGAAATATTTTTCTTCCCGTCGCGCTGTCCTACCATGACAGTGGAAAGGACAAACGATGATGCAGCCCAGCTTTTGGGAACAGGACGTGATGCTCGATGCCGACGTCATCGTGGTCGGCGCCGGCCTGGTCGGTCTGCAGACCGCGCTCGAAGTGCGCGCACGCTTGCCGCATGCACGCATCCGCGTACTGGAGCGGGGGGTGTTGCCCAGCGGCGCCTCGACCCGGAACGCAGGCTTTGCCTGCTTCGGCAGCCTCAGCGAGCTGCTGCATGACTGCGACACGATGGGCGAGTCAGCGACAGCCGCCCTCGTCGAACGGCGCTGGCAGGGCTTGCAACGCCTGCGCAAGCGCGTGGGCGATGCGGCGCTCGGTTATGAACAGCGGGGCGGATTCGAGTTGCTGCGCGAAGAAGAGCTGCCCGCGCTGGACAGTCTCGACAAGGTCAATGCATTGCTGCACCCGGTGTTTGGTCATGAGGTTTTCTACGCCGACCCGATAGCGCCGGCGCGCAGCGGTTTCGGCGCGCAGGTGCGCGTGCTGGTCGGCAATTCCCTCGAAGGCCAGCTGCACGCGGGCATGCTGATGCAGGCACTGGCCCGCCTTGCCGCGCAGCAGGACATCAGCCTGCTTGCCGGGGTTCGCGTCGTTTCTCTGGAGGAAGGGGATGGCGAAGTGCGGGTGCATGCCGCCGCACCGGCGCCGCTGACACTGCGCGCCGCGCGTGTCGCGCTTTGCACCAACGGCTTCACGCGGGAGCTGCTGCCGGAGTGCGGCATCGTTCCCGCCCGCGGGCAGGTGCTGGTGACCGAGCCGATACCCGGTTTGCCGTGGCACGGGACCTACCACCTGGATCGCGGCTTCTATTACTTCCGCAACATCGGCGAGCGCGTGCTGCTCGGCGGTGCGCGCCATCTGCACATGGCGGCGGAAGCCACGACCGAACTTGCCGTCACCGACCCGGTGCAGCAGGCGCTCGAACGCCTGTTGAACGAGCTCATCCTGCCCGGCCGCAAGGCGCGCATTGCGCAGCGCTGGGCAGGCATCATGGGTTTTACCGCGGACAAGCAGCCGCTGGTGCGGCGCGTGTCGGAACGCATCGTGCTCGGCTTCGGCTGCAACGGCATGGGCGTGGCATTGGGGGCGGACATTGCCGGGCGGACCGCCGCGCTCCTGACATGACGCTGTCAGCAGGGCTTGCTTACTCTTCCTTCTTAGTCTTGATCAGTACGCACCCGCATGAGGGTGCTTAAATCGGCGAACACCCCTGTCAACGAGCGAGCGGAGGATTGTGCAATGACGAACAAGGTAAAACCGGTGCCCGAGGGCTACCACACGCTGACGCCTTACCTGACCATCCGGAACGCGGCAGCCGCGCTGGACTTCTACAAGCGCGCCTTCGGGGCGGAAGAGACCTTCCGTGTGGCCAGCCCGGACGGCAAGGTCGGCCATGCGGAAATCCGCATCGGCGACTCGGCCATCATGCTGAGCGACGAGTTTCCCGAGATGGGCGCGCAGAGCCCGGAAACCATCGGCGGCTCGCCCGTGATGCTGCATCTGTATGTGGAAAATGTGGACGCGCTGGTTGACCAGGCGGTGCAGGCCGGCGGCAAGCTGGAGCGTCCGGTGGCGGACCAGTTCTACGGCGACCGCGGCGGCATGATCACCGATCCCTTCGGCCACAAATGGTGGATCGCCACCCACGTCGAGGATGTGCCGCCGGACGAACTGGAGCGGCGCTCGAAGGAAGCCTTCGGCGGCTCTCCTGCCTGACGTACCTGACTTACCTGAACTCCGGCGCGATCGCGACCGGTGCGCCCTCGGTGATGAGTGTTCCCTTGTCGGCGTCGCCGAAACGGTAGCTCACGGTCTTGAACAGCGGCGCGGCGGCATCCGCGAACGCCGCCGCTTCCTCGACGGCAAGCGTCTGCGCCGCGCCGCGCAGCCTGACCACGGGGCTGGCGTCCCTCGGATAGGAAAAGCGCACACCGGAACATGCCTTGTCCTGCATGCCCGGGCGGCCCGCGTGCCGCAGGTAGTCGAGGGCCTGCTCGCAGGCGGCGCGCAGGTCGCCGAGTTCGTAGGTGCCGTCCGCGCGCGGCGCCAGCGAAATGCGCGGCTGCAGCAGGTACTGCCCGACCTTGCGGTTCAGGACGATGCGGGCGTTGTCGTCATAGGCGGATTTCAGGAACGGGAACACCGCGCGCCCGGCCGCATCGAGCGGCAGGTTCAGTTGCAGCGACGGGCCGGTCAGCGTCAGGCGCGCGCCCTCCAGCGACACGCCCTTGTCCTTCGGCACCACCTGCAGATGGTGCTGGACCAGGTGCTTCGGCTTGCCGTACTTCTCGAAACGGATCATCTGCCGGTAGGCGTCGCGGTAGCTGATCCACTCGCCGTCCTGCGCCTCGTCCGCCGCGCGTGCGCCGGCCGCTCCGGTCAGCAGCAGCAGGGCGAGAAGGAATGCACGCGCGAGGGTCATGGTGTCGATCAGAAGCGATAGGCCAGCCCGGTGCGCACACCGAAGCCGGTACGGCGGTCTACATAGGGGCTGTCGGCGGCCGGGCCGGTCAGGCGGGTGGCCGACAGCTGCGAGCTCAGCAGCCAGGTATTGCTCAATTCCCAGTTCCAGTTGAGGGTGAGCTGCACGTCGCGCAGGCCGGAAGACGGCGCATAGGACACGCCGCTGCCGGAGGCAACGGGGTCGACGCCGAAGTATTCCCGCATGTAGCGCTTGTTGGCCCAGGTTGCGCCGGCCGACAGCGCGATGCGGTGATGCGCGGCGGGCGCGAAGGATTTCTGCACGCCGGCCTGCAGCAGCAAGCCATCGTGGCTTTCGCCAACGCCGTAGAGCAGGTTGCCGGTCAGGCGCAGGCTCTCGTCCAGGTAATAGTTGAGAAAGGCGCCGGCGCCGAGCGTAGAGCGGATGTCGGTAAAGCGCAAAGGCCGGCCCGAGCCGGAATCGATGCCGGGCGCGGCGGTGCCGATGAGACCGGCCGCGCCGATGCCGCCGATGCCGGAAAGCTTTTGCCTGCCCGATGCACTGCGGCCCGATTCCACGGCGGCCAGCGGCCCGTACTCCAGCGCCGGCGCATCCGACAGGTGCATGCCGAGGCTCGTCCCCGAGAGGAAAACGCCGTTGCTCCACTGGACCTGCAACAACGCAGCAGGATCCGTCTCGCGCGCGTCCGCGCCACGGTAACGCGGCGCCGATGAGACCCCGAGCCCGATGTACATGTCCCTGCTGCCGTCGGGCATCATGCGCGCGGCCGGCGTCTGGGCCGGCGCCAGCACGGGTGCGGCGGCAAGGACGAGGAGCGGGAGGAATCGCATGCGATGTCGGGCAGGGGTAACAGGGGTCACGTCGTCAAATCTCCGGGATGGCATATCCCCGGTATTGTATTGGCATTTCCCCCTGTCATCCCTTGCCTAAGCGCGCTACGGCGACGGCAGCCTGACGAATTCCACCGGCAGCGGCGAGTTCGGCAGCGTCACCAGCGCATACTGGTTGATCACCGCCGCGATGCAGGCCACCGGCCCCGGATCGAGGACCCGGTAGCCGACTTCGATGCGGTCCGGATTGCTGCGCCGGCGCACCGATTCGATGCTGGTGCTGCCGCAGGGGATCGATTCGCGTCCCATGAAAACGCCCGCTACCATTTGCTGCGAGAAATCCACCGCCGGCAGCGGCGCCTGTCCGCCGCTGTGCTCTTGCCACAGCGCGGCCCAGCCGGCCGCATCCCTGACGGCCGCAAAACGCTGCTCGGAAATATCGGACGAGAACAGCGAGGGCGCGATGCGCTCGAAGGCCACACTGCCGGGATTGCAGAATTCCGGCAAGCCCAGCGCCACCGACAGGCGCGCGCGGATGACGCGCACGGTTTCCTGCAGGCGCGACGCTTCGGGGACGACGACGCCGCAGCTCATGTCCAGCCGCTTCCTGCCGCCCTTGTGCTCGACCTCGATCCACTCGCGCCCTTCATCGGCGCAGTCCGGGCAACCGACCGTCACGTCCGGCAGGGTGTCGAAGGTGGCAAGCAGGGTTTCCCATTCCTGGCGGGTCACCGCGCCCCATACCGCGCGTTCCTGCTGCGTCGATTGCTTGCCGTCCGTGACGCGCAACGTGGCGCTGTCCTGCCGGATCTCGGCCTGGCCTTCGCACTTGTCCAGGCAGAAGCCGAATGACCAGCCGGTGCGCACCACGAGATCGGACGCGACTTCCAGTGCCGGCACGAACTCCACCGGCAGCGCCGATGCCGGGACGGTGATCAGCACCGCGTGGTTGACGACGGCGGCTGCGCACACTTCCGGCGATGGCGTCTGCTTCCATGCCACTTCGATACGCGGCGGGCCATCCTTCCGCTTGACAGTGTCGATGGCGAAGCTGTCGCAGGCGCTGCCGGCGCCGAAGAACAAGCCGATCACCATCTTCTTCGAGAAATCGACTTCCGGCGCCGGGCGGTGGACGATGCCCGGGCCGGCATGTTCGGCCCACAGCCTGTTCCATGCCTCGGCGTCGCGCACGGTGACCATGCGCCGCTCGGCGATGGCGGTCTGCGACAGCGGCGCGGAGAATTGCGCGTAAGGCACGCCGGCTTCGGACTGCGGCAGGATGTTGGAAGCCGGGGCAAAGGTGCCCGGGCCGTCCGCGGCGGCGCCCGCGCTGCCGGAACCGCCTCCGCAGCCGGCGGCGAGCAGGATGGCGGACAGTGCGGCAAGGAGAAGTCTGCTGGGGGTCATGGATGTTCTTTCCTCGGAAAGTGGGAACCTGCATGGCATCCTACGTTGCCTGTTTCGCAAAATCCCCCCGTGCCGGTCATGAAATTGTCGCGAATTTGTACTTAAATATTTCCAATCGGCATGGATCGGCTCGCTCTTATACAATTCGCGCAGGGAGAAAAATATGTACCGATTGATGCTGGTCGAAGACGACGAAAAGCTGTCGTCGCTGGTGGCCGAATATCTTGCCGGCTATGAATTTTCCGTCGACGTGGTGAACCGCGGCGACGCCGCGCTTGCGCGCTTTCGCGACACCCGGCCGGATGCCGTGGTGCTGGACCTGATGCTGCCCGGGCTGGACGGCATGGTGGTGTGCCGCCAGCTGCGCGAGATCAGCAGCGTGCCCATCCTGATCCTGACCGCGCGCGAGGATACCTACGACGAAGTGTCCGGCCTCGAACAGGGCGCCGACGACTACATCAACAAGCCGGTGCAGCCGCGCGTGCTGCTGGCCCGCCTGCGCGCGCTGCTGCGGCGCGGGCAGGCAACGGCGCGCAGCGAAGACATCGTGTTCGGCGCCTTCCAGTTGTCGCGCGAGAACCGCACGGTCACCTGGCGCGGCGAACCGGTCGTGCTCAACAGCACCGAGTTCAAGCTGCTGCTGGTGCTGGCGGAAGCAGCGGGGCAGGTCATGTCGCGCAACGAAATCTTGCTGAAGATGCGCGGCATCGAGTTCGACGGCCTGGACCGCAGCATCGACAATTGCGTCTCGCGCCTGCGCCGCAAGTTCGACGATCCGGACGCCGAGCGCATCAAGACCGTGTGGGGCGAAGGCTACCTGTTCAGCCCCTCCGCCTGGGACGCATGAACCGGATTTTTTTCCGGATCGTTCCCCTCATCCTGTTCGCCATTGCGGTCGCGGCCTTCGCGATCTATTTCGCGATCCGCCATGTGTTCGGCGACCCGCTGGAAGACATCGCGCGCAAGCAAGCCTCCGGGCCGATCTTCCTCCTAGAGCAATACATCGACCAGGCGCCGGCCGACGAATGGCTGGTGCGGCTCAACAAGGTACGCGAAGTATCCGGCCTGCGCCTGGAGCTGCTGCCGCTCGACGCTGCCCGTTCCAAGGTTGATCCGTCGCGGCACGCTGTCCTGCAGCGCGGCGAACTGGTGCTCGACATCGATGCCAAATCCTTCTACCGCCGTGTCGACCTCGCCGGCGAGCGTTATGTCGGCAGCGAGGAAGAGGTGCTGCAGGTGAGCGGCCTGCCGATCGACGTCGGGCTCGAGCTGAAGATGGAACTGCTGCGCTATGCGATCGTCGCCTTGTGCGTGCTGGTGCCGATCGGGCTCTGGTCGCGGCGGCACTGGCTGGAACTGCTCGCCCTGTCGAAAGTGGCGGACAACCTGGGGGAAGGCAGGCTGGAGGCGCGCGCGGCAACGCGCAAGGCGTCGGGACTGTTTCCGCTTGCCGCGCGCATGAACCAGATGGCGGGTCGGATCCAGGAACTGCTCGGCGCGCACAAGAACCTGCTGCATTCCGTCTCGCACGAGCTGCGCACCCCGATCACACGCATCGGCTTCGGTCTCGAACTGCTGCGCGGCGCACGCGACCGGGAAGACCTGGAAACGCGCATCCGGGTCATGGAAGACGATGTGCAGGAACTCGACGGGCTGGTCAATGAACTGCTGGACCTGGCGAAGCTGGACCAGGGACAGACGCTGCGCTGCGCACCCTTCGGGATGGAGGAGTTGTTGCGCCAGTGTGCAGGCAAGGTCGGCCATGCGCTCGGCGGCAAACAGCTGGCGCTGTCGCTGCCGGAAGGGCTGGGCATGGTGACGGGCGACCGCAAACTGATTGCGCGCGCGGTGGGCAATGTCCTGGCCAACGCCGTGAAGTATGCGAATGGCCGGGTGGCGATGTCGGCCGCGAGGTTGTCCGGGGGCAGCGTGGAAGTCGTGATCGAGGATGACGGCCCCGGCATTCCCGTCGAGGAGCGCGAGCGGGTGTTCGAAGCCTTCCACCGCCTCGACCGCAGCCGCGACCGCGCGACCGGCGGATTCGGCCTGGGGCTGGCGATCGCATCCAGGGCATTGCGCCTGCACGGCGGAAGCATCGGCGTCGACGACGCGGACGGCGGCGGCGCCCGCTTCGTCCTGCGCATCCCGGCATGCGCGGTAGCGCACCAGCAACCGCAGGGCGGGTAGAGCGGCAGCCAAACCCGTCATGCAGGCGCGAGAGGCATCTCCGTGGGTTTCGCTGCGCTCTACCCACGCTACGGTCCGTTATAAAGAACCGCCGGGTGCTTCACATGCGTTGGCGCCTAGCCGAACAGATGTAAAAAATTGGCGTCCTTGTCGGTGCCCGGAGAAACTCCGCCATTCTGCGATTTGTTCCCCAACGCGATGCTCGACCTGGTGGAGTTCACGCTCCAGCTGCTGACGTTCTCCAGCACAAGAGCGGAGTTCTTGGAGCCGCTGCTCGACGACGACAGCACGCGCTCCCTTTTTTCGGAAGCGAGTTTTTCCCGGATCTCCGCTTCCGTCATCTCGTCATCGATCATTTTGATTTGATGGAACAATTCGATCGCATCGGGCGTCGCCAGCTCACGCTTCTCATCCAAGAGTGACGTGACTTTCTCCCTGAGGAACTTTCGCGTTACCGGGTCGAGGTCGAGGATGTTCTCCGCATAGGCTGCAAGATCGAGTTTCAGGGTGCGGCTGCGTCTGTACACATCTTTCCAATTGATGACGGACTTCCAAATCGGCCGGTACTTTTCATAATGAAGGCGCTCTTTCTCGAAACCGCTTACTCGTGCCCACATGTTCGGTGGGTCGATTAAAGGCAGGAAATTGACGTTCTCGAAGGTACAGCTTGCGAGGTCGTCAAAACCCCAGCAGCTTTCAAAGTCGATCGGCCCCCGGAAATCGCAATAACTGAAACGGACCCCTCCAAAGTAAAGCCCGTGGAAGCTGACATCTTCAAACTTGACGTTCCAGAAGTTCAAAAGGACCTTTCCGTCCTGCCACGAAACGTTCCGAAAGGTACAGTCCTCAACCTGTCCCCTGCCTACGTTCATTATTCGACTGAAGTCGGCGCCCACAAAATGACTGTCGCTAAAAGTGCTAAACGACAACATTGCGCGATCGAACTTGCAGTCATGGAAGGTGCTTCGGGTAAGGAATGCGCGGGTCAGGTTGGCGTTGGAGAAACGGCAGGAGGTGAATTTGCTATCGTTGAGACACACTCTTTCCAGGCAGGCGTTTTCCATGGCGATATCGGTTGCCTCGCACCAAGTCATGCTCGAGTCCGTGAGATTCGCACTGGTGAAGTTGACGCGATCAAGACGGGTGGAAATAAAATCGCATCGTAGAAGCTTTGCATTGCTGAAATCGCATCGTGTCAGGTTAAGGTTGGACATTTTCATCTCTTTCAATTCGATGCCGGAAAAATCGACGCCGGAAAAATCCGTGCGCCCGTCTCTGACTTGTTCGATGAACGCCGATTCTCTCGCCCGTTTGTCGAGTTGCGCTTCGTTGGTGTTATCGACGCGCTGTGGCAAGGCCGCAGGCAAGTTCGAATTGAGATTGATCACTTTCCTTCCCCTGTAAACTTCAACGGCCGTGTTCGCCGATTCCGGCGGCACGGCAGTCATTTCGCCCTACTGGTGCGCTATGCGTGAAGGCGCGCAAGCAGCTCCGCGCGCCAGTGGAGCACAAATCGCTTCTGGGACGCCTCTTTTGCACCGGTCGGCTGCCAGTCCTTGACGCAGGCGTCGAACAGCGCAGCGATCGGGATCTCCGGATGACTTGCCATTTTCAGCGCGACTTGTTCCAGTATCCAGCAGGCGAGCACGCCGCACGCGTTCGGCGTGTGTCGTTGCATCGCATACCCGCAGTACACGGTATTGGCGGGACTGATCTCGTTCTTCGACAGTTTGGAAAGGTACCCCAGATATTCTTCAAAGGCATGCCTTCTTCCGCTTTCGTACACGGAGGCGTTCGTATCGAAAATATAGAAGACGGGTTTCGCACCGCGCATATCGGCGATGAAGGCCATCCAGTGATTCTTCCAATGCAACAGGGTCAGGGTCGGAACGCCGGCCAGTCTTGCCGTGTCCAGGAAAAGCTGGAATTCGTCTTTCCGGTCTTTCTCCGCTTTAGTCTCGCAGTAAAGCTGGAGGACCTCCCAATAGGCATGCACATGTGCACCAAGGACTTTCTTCCAATAGGCAAGCGACGCATTGATTTCGTATTGTTCGACTTGCCTGTCATGGTAGGAGAAGAGCAGATGGAGATTTTTAAAATTATCATCGAGAAGGGCTTCCTGGTTTAGCCTTTGTGTTTCGGCATGGGGCAGCAACGTAGCGATGGCGAGTGCCTTTTTAAACATCTCCGTTTTAAGGAAATCTTTCGACTCATCCTGGTGATTACGCCCAAAAATATACGCTTCCTTAAGGGCTGCAAGAATCTTTTCCCTGTGATGCGCGACTCGCTGTATCACCGTCTCAACGGGTTCGACGGGGGACGTAAGGATCGTCACCGTCTGTACGGCAGCGTCGACGGGCAGAACGGAAGAATGGGCCGCGCGAACGGTGCGGGGCTGTACAAATTCCTCCAGGCTTTTGTACCTGCAGCCATCGGTAGCGCTGCCTTCGTCTGTCGCCCCCGCATCGACCTTCTCTCGAAAATCAGCTGCCTCAACCTTGGCGCCGGAGTCGCACCATTTTCCATCGACGATAATGTTCGTGAGCGGACCGTCGGCGTGCGGGCGATCAGGCGCAGCAGTGTCGAGTTCGGCCTTGTCGTTCACGTCCGGGAGATTCCAGCAAAAAGTCGCTGCTCTGTAAAAGGATGAAACGATGCCCGTCATGTTGTGTTCTTCCGAGAAAAGGATGTATCGGTGGGAACTGCGATGGAATGCGCGGGGACTGGGATGCGCGAACAAGAATGTTAGAGGTGAGGGGTGGGGAGGGGAAAAATAATTATCGGATTCTGAATGCTCTTAACGGAGTGCGGGTGTGGCGCGTGTTTAGGTGATGTGGGTTTCGCTGCGCTCCGCCGATCCGGAGGTCCTTTCGTGATGGCGGGTTTCGCTTCGCTCTACCCACCCTACCGTCCTTTATAGAGAATCGTAGGGTGGGTAGAGCGCAGCGAAACCCGCCAGCGCCCCTCACGCATCCGGCTTCTTGCGCGCCGCGTCCTTCAACTCCGTATACTTCCGCGCCGATCCAAATGCCTGCTCCACCGGATAGCGCGCGGCATTCTTGGCAATCTTCGCCTGTGCCGCATCGAGCAGGTCGATGCCGGCGTCATCCGCCACCAGCAGCAGGTAGAGCAGCACGTCCGCACATTCGTCGCGCAGCGCTTCGCGGAATCCCGGATCGGACTTGAGCGCGTCGAGCTGCGCATCGGTTTTCCATTGCGTCAGTTCGAGCAGCTCGGCCGATTCCAGGTTGAGCGAAATGATCAGGTTCTTCAGCGTGTGGAACTGCTTCCAGTCGCGTTCGTCGCGGAAGGCGAGCAGTCGGGCGCGGATCGCGTCGAGGTCGGCCATCGTTTCAATCCTTCTTTTGCTGCGCTCGCAGCAGGTCTGCGAAGTCGCCCGGCGGAACCGGCTTGCTGAACAGGAAACCCTGCATCTGGTCGCAGGCATGCTCCTTCAGGAAGCTTTCCTGCTCGACGGTTTCCACGCCTTCGGCCACGACCGTCAGGTTGAGCGTCTTCCCCATCGAGATGATGGCGCCGGTGATCGCCTTGTCGCCCGGGTTGTCGACCACGTCGCGGATGAAGGAGCGGTCCACCTTGAGCGTGTCGATCGGGAAGTGCTTGAGCTGGCCGAGCGCGGAATAGCCGGCGCCGAAATCATCGATGGCGAGCCGCACGCCCATCTGCTTGATCGCCCTGAGCAGCCTCTGCGCATGCTCCGGGTTGTGCACCACCATACCTTCGGTGATCTCCAGTTCCAGCAATCCGGGCGGCATGCCCGTCTCGCGCAGGATGGCGGCGATGTCGCCAAGGAGATCCTCGTCGGCGAACTGGCGCACCGAGAGGTTGACCGCCATGCACACCGGCGGCAGACCCTCGCGCTGCCAGGCCATGTTCTGCGCGCAGGCGGTCTTGAGCACCCATTTTCCGACCGGGACAATGACGCCGATCTCTTCGGCCAGCGGGATGAACTGCGACGGCGGCACGCTGCCGAGCTCGTCGTTGGTCCAGCGCAGCAGCGCTTCCACGCCCGTGATCCTGCCGGTGGCGAGGTCGCGCTTGGCCTGGTAGTGCAGGCTGAACTCGTCGCGCTCCAGCGCGCGGCGCAGGTTGGTTTCGAGCGTGAGCCGCTCCAGCGACTGGGTGGTGATTTCCTTGGAATAGAACTGGAAATTGTTCTTGCCCTCTTCCTTGGCGAAGTACATCGCGATGTCGGCATTCTTCATCAGCGCCTGTTCGTCGTCGCCGTCGCGCGGGTACATGGCGATGCCGACGCTGGCGCTGATCCGGCATTCGCGTTCCACCAGGGTGAACGGGCGGGCGGCGGCGGCGAGCATCTTGCGGGCCACCGCCGCCACCGAATCCTCTTCCGGGGTTTCGTGCACCAGTGCCACGAACTCGTCGCCGCCGAGGCGGGCAATCATATCGCTGCTGCGCAGTGCGGCCTTGAAGCGGTCGGCGACTTCCTTGAGCAGCGTGTCGCCGGCATGGTGCCCGAGCGTATCGTTGATGTACTTGAAGCGGTCGAGGTCGATGAACAGCACCGCGAAGCGGCGATCGTAGCGCCGCGCCGTGCGGATGGCGGCGGACAGCAGCTCGCTGAACATCATGCGGTTGGGCAGGCCGGTGAGGCCGTCGTGGGTGGCGAGGTACTGGATGCGCTCTTCCGCGATCTTCTTGTCGGTGATCTCGCGCGCCACGCCGCGGTAGCCGGTGAAATCGCCGCTGCCGTCGAAGATCGGTTCGCCGCTGACGCTGACGAAATAGGGAGTGCCGCACTCCAGCGTGCGGTGGAAGATGATGTCGCGGAAGGGCTTGCGCGCGAACATCAGCTCGCGGAACGCATCCCATCCCCGTTCATGCTCGATGCGCAGGCCGGTTTCCCAGGGCGTGCGGCCGAGGAAGAAATCCCGCACCGAGGCGGCGTTCGCGTCGCGGCTTTCCATGCGGGTGAAGCGGATGTCGGCATCCTGCTCCCAGTACCAGTCCGAGGTGAGGTTGGTCAGCGAACGGAAGCGGGCCTCGCTCTCGCGCAGCGCATGCTCGACCCGGCGCCGCTCGGTGACGTCGCGCAGGATGCCGCAGAAACCGACGGGTGCCCCGCTGCTGTTGCGCACCAGCTGCACCGAGCCTTCGCCGGTCACCACGCTGCCGTCCTTGCGCAGCATCTGCCAGTCGAAGCTCTCGGTCGGGATACCGGTCTTGTAGACCCTGTTGAACACTTCGTAGATGCGGCCATGGAAGTCTGGCGGCTGCAGCTGGCGGTTGTTGCGGCCGACGATCTCGTGCGACTCGTAGCCGAGCATGCGGCAGAACGCGCTGTTGCACATCACCATGGTGCCGGCGAGGTTGACCTCGTAGTAGGCGTCCTGGATGCTCTCGATGATGCTGCGGTAGCGCCCTTCGCTCTCGCGCAGCGCCCGTTCCACACGCCGGCGCTCGGTCACGTCGCGCAGGATGCCGCGGAAGCCGACCGGTTCGCCATTGAGGTCGCGCACCAGCTGCACCGAGCCCTCGCCGACGACGATGCTGCCGTCCTTGCGGATCATTTCCCAGTCGAAGGCGTGGGCCGGAACGCCGGTGCGGAATACCTGGTTGAAGGTCTGGTAGGTGCGGGCGGCGACGTCGATCGGCTGATAGCTGCGGTTGTTGCGGCCGATCAGTTCATGCGCCTCGTAGCCGACCATGCGGCAAAAGGCGCTGTTGAGCAGGACCATGTTGCCCTGCAGGTCGACCTCGTAATACGCATCCTCGATGGTCTCCAGGATGTCACGGTATTTTTCTTCGCTCGCTCGCAGCGCTTCTTCAGCGGTGGCGCGCGCGGCAGTGGAGGTGCCTGCCGTAGTGTCTCCCCCGTCCCTCGGCCTGAAAGCCGCGAAAACCTCTTTGTCCATGCTGGGATCCCCGATCCTGAACGGCGCTGCCAGACGCTTTGCTCTGCGGCAATTATTGCATCTTGGCGCGAATAGTGCAGCCGACAGCGTAACAGGAAGCGCCTTGCCAGTGGCTCAGATATTAACGAAATGCGCCGGCTGGAAATGCGGATTCTCCCATTGGATCTGTTGCGGCGACACCGCAGCATGCCGGTTCAGCGCGTATCCGCGGGGATTGGCGACGATCCGTGTGCCCGACACCGTGTAGTCGAAGCTGTCGTGCACATGCCCATGCACCCACAGCGCCGCCTTGCCCAGCAGGGGCGTGAGGTCGCTGACGAAGCCGGCATTGAGCAGCTGGCCGGCGTAGCGCGGGTGGATGGAGCCGGGATGCGGGCCGTGATGGGTGACGACCACGGTGCGGCCGTCGAAAGGTTCGTCCAGCTTCTTCGCCAGCCAGGCACGCGATGCCTGGTGCAGGCGCTGCGCATCGGCGGCGCCGAACATGGCCTCGCCTTCCCGGATGGCACGGTGGTCGAGCAGGCGCTGTTCGCACTCCTGCATCGCAGCCTGCCGCTGCTCGGGGAATATGCCGTAATCGGTCCACAGGCAGCAGCCGAGGAAGCGGACATCGCCGAGGACATATTCGCCTTGTTCGAGGTAGTGCACCCGGCCGCCGGCGGCGGCGCGCAGCGCGCTCGTGGTTTCGCCGACGCTGCTGCCGTAGGCTTCGTGGTTGCCATGAACATAGACCACCGGCACCGGCCAGTGGGCAAATGTCTCCACCGCCGCGGTGCCGTGATGGATGTCTCCGGCAATGATGAGCACCTCGGCGCCTTCGGCGGGCTCGACGGCGCGGTAACCGGGGAAGCGGTCCTGCAGGAGGTCGAGATGGAGGTCGGACGCGTACTGGATCTTCATGGCAAGCCGGGAAGGGGACGAGAGGCTTCCATTGTACGCAAACAAAAAAAAAGCCCGCGGCCGTTGAGGGCTGCGGGCGAAATCCAACTCTCGGAGAGTCTGGAGGAGACTTCGTGGGGCGGGAAACGTTTCAAGCGCTTCCCGCACATCTTGCCGGGCGATCAGCCGCCGAAGCTGGCGCCTTTGACTTGCGTGCCCTTGGCTGCCTGGATGGCTTCGTTGCGCACTTCGTCGCGGGTACGGCTGGAAGCGACGTTGGTGTGCTCGACGAACGGGGCGCCGCCGACCGGCTGGTAGGCCAGTTCATGGCGCACTTCGGCGCGGGTCTTGGTCGAGGCAATGTTCTTGTGTTCGACGAACTCGCTGCTGGCAGCCGGCTTGGTCTCGGCCACGACTTCAGCGCGGGTGCGGCTCGACGTCACGTTGGTGTGCTCGACGAACGGGTAGGTCTGGTCGGCCAGCACGGAACCGGCGGCGGTCAGCAGGGAAACAGCGGCAATCAGGTTTTTCGCATTCATGTTTTTCTCCAAAGAAGTTAATGACTCCGGCGCGTCGGTCAGGACATCCTGCTTTCCATCGCGTCTTTCGTGAGTCGCATCGTCGTGTGCTCATCGATGAAGCACAGTCTAGCTATCGCGCGATACTTGAAAAACAGCAATAAAGGCAATGGACCATTTCTGAATCCGAAACAATCAGCCCTTGCTTTTCAAGATCGCGCCCTTCTGTCTCCTTGGCAGGGTTTCCCTGTCCTGCGGAACCCTGCCTCTCAAGCGATCCGGCCTTGCGCGGATGTCTGCGCGCCGCCCGGCCGCTCATATACGTCAGCCTTTCGGCTTCGGATGCAGTTACCAGCCCCCGCCGAGGGAGCGGATCAGCGCCACCGTGGTCGTCGCCCGCGCGCCGCGCAGCTGCACGGCACTGCGTTCCACCGCCGCCAGGTTGCGCTGGGCATCGATCACGTCGAGGTAGCTGGAGCGCCCGGCCTCATACAGCTTGCCGGCCAGATCGGTGGAACGACGCGCCGAGGCCACCGCCTCGTCGATCGCCTGTGCCTGTCCGGCGAGCGTGCGCAGGCCGGCGAGGTTGTCCTCGACTTCGGCAAATGCCGTCAGCACGCTCTGGCGGTAGCCGGCGACCGATTCTTCCAGCGCCGCCTCGGCGCGGGAGATGTTGGCCCGGTTGCGGCCGCCGTCGATGATGGGCATCGACAACAGCGCGCCGACTAGCCAGGTACGGCTGCTCCACTTGAACACGTCGGACAAGTCCGCGGACTCTCCGCCGCCGGCGGCAGTCAGGCGCAGCGCAGGGAACATCGCCGATTTCGCCACGCCAATGCGGGCATTGGCGGCGATCATCGCGCGCTGCGCGGCGGCGATGTCCGGACGGCGTTCCAGCAGGGCCGACGGCAGGCCGGCGGGAATGCCGGGCAGCGTGGACGAGGCCAGCAGCGGATTGCTGTCGGCGCTGAAGGCAGCGGCCGGCTTGCCCAGCAATACCGCCAGGGCGTGCTCCAGCTGCGCGCGCTGGCGTTCCAGTGCAATCGCTTCCGAGCGCGTGGTCGACAATTCCGTCTTCGAACGCGCGAGATCAAGTTCGCCCAGGTCGCCCAGGTCGAAGCGGCGCTGGTTGATGCGGACGTTCTCTTCGCGCAGGCGCACCGTCTCGCGCAGGAAGGCGAGCTCGGCGTCGGTGGCGCGCAGGCGGAAATAGGTCTGCGCGACATCGGCTTGCAGCGCCAGCAGCACGGAGCGGAAGGTTGCTTCGCCGGCGGCGGCGTCGGCCTGGGCGGCGCTGACGTTGTTGCCAACGCGGCCGAACAGGTCGACTTCATAGCTGGCGGTCAGCCTCGCGGTATAGGAGGTGACGACCGGCATCGGCGTGCCTTCCGGCAGGCCGAGCGATACCGGCGATGCGCGGCCGCGCTGCGGGCCGGCTTCGATGCCTACCGACGGAATGCGGTCGGCTTCGGCGATGCCTGCGATCGCACGCGCCTGCTTCACGCGCGCCGCCGCGGCGGCGAGGTTGGCATTGGCGGCGGTGGCATCGTCGATCAGGCGGTTCAGCGTGCCGTCGTTGAAGACTTTCCACCACTCGCCGCGCGGCTGCGCTTCCGCCGGCTCGGCCGGCTTCCAGCGGCCTTCATCGACGGCGGCCTCCTTGAAGCCGGACGGCACCTCGATCTTCGGATCCTGCAGGACCGGGGCTGCGCATCCCGCGAGCACCAGCGCCGCAACGATAGGTAAGGTGTGCAATGAACGGATCATCATTGGGCTCCCTCCGGCTTCGAGAGATAAGCCGGCACTTGTTTTTCAAAACGCTTCGCAAACGTGCGCAGCAGCACATAGAACACCGGGGTCAGGAACAGGCCGAACAAGGTCACGCCCAGCATGCCGGCGAACACCGCCACGCCCATTGCATGACGCATCTCGGCGCCCGCGCCGGAAGAGAACACCAGCGGCACCACACCCATGATGAAGGCGATGGACGTCATCAGGATCGGGCGCAGACGCAGGCGGCAGGCTTCCAGCGCGGCCTGCACCACCGAGCGGCCGTGCTCTTCCAGCTCGCGTGCGAATTCCACGATCAGGATCGCGTTCTTCGACGCCAGCCCCACCAGCACGAACAGCGCGATCTGCGTGAAGATGTTGTTGTCGCCCCCGGTCAGCTTCACGCCGAGCAGTGCGCACAGGATGGACATCGGCACGATCAGGATCACCGCCAGCGGCAGCGTCCAGCTTTCGTACTGCGCGGCCAGCACCAGGAACACCAGCAGCACGCACAGCGGGAAGATGACGACCATGGTGTTGCCGGCCAGGATTTCCTGGTAGGTCAGCTCGGTCCATTCATAGGTGATGCCCTTGGGCAGCACCTCCTTCGCAATGCGCTCCATCGCCGCCTGTGCCTGGCCGCTGGAGAAGCCGGGGGCCGCTGCGCCATTGATGTCGGCGGAGACGTAGGCGTTGTAGCGCTGCACGCGGTCCGGGCCGTAGCTGTCCTTGACCTTCATCAGCGAGGACAGCGGGATCATCTCTCCCTTGTTGTTGCGCACCTTCAGCTGGGCGATGTCCTCCGCATGCGAACGGAACGGCGCATCCGCCTGCACCTTCACCTGGTAGGTGCGGCCGAACTGGTTGAAGTCGTTCACGTACAGCGAGCCGAGGTTGATCTGCAGCGTCTGGTAAATGGTCGACAGCGGCACGCCGAGCTGCTTGGCCTTGGTGCGGTCGACGTCGGCGAACAGTTGCGGCACGTTGATCTGGTAGCTGGAGAACACGCCCGCCAGTTCCGGTGTCTGCCATGCCTTCATCTGCAGCGCCTGCACGGCTTCATACAGCTTGTCGTAGCCGAGGTTGCCGCGGTCTTCCACCATCAGCTTGAAACCGCCGATGGTGCCCAGGCCGTTCACCGGCGGCGGCGGGAAGACCATGATGAAGGCATCCTCGATGCCGGCCAGCTTCTGGTTGATCTGCTGCGCGATGGCGGCGCCGGACTGCTCGGGTGCGCCGCGCTTGTCGAAGGGCTCCAGTCCGAAGAACACGATGCCCGCGTTCGGCGCATTGGTGAAGCCGTTGATCGACAGGCCGGGGAAGGCCACCGAATCCTTCACGCCGGGCACGGAGCGGGCGATGTCGGACATGCGGCGGATCACGGCGTCGGTACGGTCGAGGGAGGACGCATCCGGCAATTGCGCGAAGCCCACCAGGTATTGCTTGTCCTGGCCCGGCACGAAGCCGCTCGGTACCGATTTGAACACCAGCACCGCGGCGATGGACAGCAGAACGTACACCGCCAGCGATGCGCTCTTGCGCGCCAGCACCTGCTTCACGCCGCCTTCATAGCGCTGCGAGGCGCGGCCGAAGGCACGGTTGAACCAGTTGAAGAAACGCCCGAACACCTTGTCCATGCCGCGCGTGAGCGCATCCTTGGGCGCATCGTGCGGCTTGAGCAGCGCGGCGGCCAGCGCCGGCGACAGCGTCAGCGAGTTGAAGGCCGAGATCACGGTCGAGATCGCGATGGTCAGCGCGAACTGGCGGTAGAACTGGCCGGACAGGCCGGACACGAAGGCGATCGGCACGAACACCGCGCACAGCACCAGCGCAATGGCGATGATGGGGCCGCTCACTTCCTTCATGGCCTGCACCGTGGCATCGCGCGGCGTGAGCCCGTTCTGGATGTTGCGTTCCACGTTTTCCACCACCACGATCGCGTCATCGACCACGATGCCGATGGCCAGCACCAGGCCGAACAGCGACAGGGTATTGATCGAGAAACCGAACATCAGCAGCACCGCGAAGGTGCCGACGATGGAGACCGGTACCGCCACCAGCGGAATGATGGAGGCGCGCCAGGTTTGCAGGAACACGATCACCACCAGCACCACCAGCGCGATTGCTTCGAGCAGGGTCTTGATCACCGCGCGGATCGACTCGCGCACGAACTGCGTCGGATCGTACACCACGCTGTAGTCCACGCCTTCCGGGAAGTCCTGCTTCAGTTCGTCCATCTTGGCGCGCACGTCGGCCGAGAGTTGCAGCGCATTCGCATTCGGTGCTTCGAACACGGCGATGGCGGCGGCCGATTTGTTGTTCAGCAGCGAGCGCAGCGCGTAGTCGGTCGAGCCGAGCTCGATGCGCGCGACATCCTTGAGCAGCGTCACGGAGCCGTCGGCGCCGGTACGCACGATGATGTTGCCGAACTCTTCCTCCGACTTCAGGCGGCCCTGGGTATTGACCACGAGCTGGAACTCGGCATTCTTGGCAGGCGCCGCGCCGATCACGCCGGCGGCCACCTGCACGTTCTGCTCGCGGATGGCCTGCACCACGTCCGAAGCCGTCATGTTGCGCTGGGCCACCTTCTGCGGATCGAGCCAGACGCGCATCGCATAGTCGCCCGCGCCGAACAGGATCACCTCGCCCATGCCGGGGATGCGCGAGAGCTGGTCCTTGATGTTGAGCACCGCGTAGTTGCGCAGGTACACATCGTCATAGCGGCCGTTGGGCGAAGAGAGGTGCACCACCATGGTCAGGTTGGGCGAGCTCTTGACGGTGGTCACGCCGATCTGGCGCACTTCCTCCGGCAGGCGCGGCAGCGCGCGCTGCACGCGGTTCTGCACCTGGGTTTCGGCCTGCTCGACGTTGGTGCCGATCTTGAAGGTGACGGTCAGCGCCAGCGCGCCGTCGGAAGTGGCCTGCGAGGACATGTAGAGCATGTTCTCGACGCCATTGATCTGTTCCTCCAGCGGCGCGGCCACGGTTTCGGCGATCACCTTCGGGTTGGCGCCGGGGTACATCGCGCGCACCACGACCGAAGGCGGCACCACGTCCGGGTACTCGGACACCGGCAGCTTGAAGATGGCCAGCACGCCGGCCACGAAAATGAGGATCGACAGCACGGCCGCGAAGATCGGGCGGTCGACGAAGAATCGGGAGAAGTTCATTGTGTTCTCTCTTGGGTATGTTTCGAAAGCGAGAGCGAGCCCGCTCCCTCCCCTTGTGAGGGAGGGAATCCATGGGTCAGGCGGGGGTGTTTACCTTCCGGTCAGGACTTCGCTTGGCTTTGATCTGCCTTGGCTTCGGCTTTTGCCGGTTGCTTGTTCGGATCGGCGTCCATCGGCACCATCTGCGCCGTCACCGGCGCGCCAGGGCGCACGCGCTGCAGGCCGTTGACGACGATCTTCTCGCCAGGCTGCAAGCCTTCGCGCACCACGCGCAGGCCGTCGACCACCGGGCCGAGCTTCACGGGGCGGTATTCCGCCTTGCCTTCGCCGTTCACCACGAACACGAACTTGCGGTTCTGGTCGGTGCCCACCGCGCGGTCGTTGATGAGCGCGGCCTTGGTCTCGCCGCCGGTCCCGTTGCCGCTTGCAAGCTGCACGCGCGCAAACAGGCCCGGAGCGAGTTCGTTGCCGGCGTTCGGGAGCACCGCGCGCATGCGCACGCTGCCGGTGGCCGGGTCGACGCGGTTGTCGACGAATTCGAGTTTGCCTTCATGCGGGAAGCCGGTTTCATTCGCCAGCCCGATGCGCACCGCCACCGGAATCCCCTTGCGCGCCATGGCGCCCACCCGCAGGTAGGACTGCTCGT
This sequence comes from Noviherbaspirillum sp., assembly GCF_035654295.1. GTDB lineage: Bacteria > Pseudomonadota > Gammaproteobacteria > Burkholderiales > Burkholderiaceae_D > Noviherbaspirillum. The sequence continues at coordinate 20,102 of NZ_DASRXF010000071.1, forward strand.
CGCCGTCGAAGCTGGCGTAGATGGGGGCGCTCGACACCACCGAGGTCAGCACCACGCCGCCGTCGACCAGGTTGCCGGTCGTGACTTCGGCCTTGCTGACGCGGCCGTTGATCGGCGAATGGACCTTGGTAAAGCCGAGGTTCAGCTTGGCGGCTTCATAGGCGGCCTGGGCGGCGCGGGCGGTGGCTTCCAGTTCCTTGACGCTGGAGGCTTTTTCGTCAGCCTCGCGCTGCGCGATGGCTTTTTCCGCCACCAGCTTTTCGGCACGGGCAAGCTCCACCTTCGCCAGGTCAGCCTTGGCGCGCGCGGCCAGCGCCGCCGCTTCGGCGCGGTTGGCTTCGGCTTCGTAGGGGCGCGGATCGATGACGAACAGCACGTCGCCCTTCTTCACTTCCGCGCCCGGCTTGAAATTGACGGAGGCAATGAAGCCCGACACGCGCGGACGCACGTCCACCCGTTCGACCGCTTCCAGGCGTCCGGAGAATTCCTGGGTTTCGAGGATGCTCTTTTCGAGGACTTCGGCGGCCGAGATCGGCGGGCCGCCCTGCGGCTGCTGTCCGAGTTCCTGCGCGTTCGGCTTGCCGCACGCCGACAGCACCAGCGCCGCAAGGACGCTTGAGATGGTGGCGGCAGCCGCGGCGCGGGCTGCGGGGGAGAGTGACGATAGTTGCCTCATGGTGTTCTTCCTTATGCTTTGTTTCCTGAAACCCGAAGCTTCAACCCTCCCGTAATGGGAGGGTCAAGCGATTTTTTAAAGTCCGGCGATGAATGCGGCGATCTCTTGCAGCACCGTGTCCTTCCGGGCGCAATTGCATCGCGCATCCGGCGCTTCCAGTTCGATCGGCGGCAGCCGCCTGACCGTTGTCCTGATGCCGGCCGACGCCAGCTTCGCGCCGTATTGTTCTCCCTCGTCGCGCAGCGGATCGTCGTCGGCCGACAGGATCAGCGCCGGCGGCAACCCCTTCATGCGGCTCGACTGCATCGGGCACGCATACGGATGCGTGCGGTCCAGCGCGCGCGGCAGGTAGCCGCGGTAGCCGGCGGCGCAGGCGCTGGCCGCGCGGGCGCCACCGCCCTGTTCCGCCGCCGAGCGCATCGAGCAGCTGGTCAGGCCCGGATCGAGCATCGGCATGATGAGGATCTGGCCGCTCAATGCCGGCCCGCCGCGGTCGCGCGCCACCAGGGCCGACACCGCCGCCAGGTTGCCGCCGGCCTCGATGCCCGCCGTCAGCAGCAGCCTGCCGTCCCATCCAAGGCGCGCGCGGTTGCGCGCTGCCCATTTCAATACGGCGTGGGCATCCTCGACCGCAGCCGGGAACGGCCGCTCAAGCGCCGTCGTGTATGCCGAGACCAGCACGCGCAGCCCGGTGCGCTGCGCCAGTGCAATGGCAAATCCCTCGGCATCCTCCATTTCCAGCGTGACAAAGCCGCCGCACGGGAAAAAGACGATCAGTCCGCTGTCCAGCCCTTGCGCCGCGGAAGGGATGTACAAGCGCGTAACGAGCTTGTCCTGCGCCCCTTGCGCCGCCAGGGTCTTTACCTTGACGTCAACTGCGTCTGTTTGCGGACAGTCCTTCTTCACGGTGCGATCCCTCGATGTCATGGGCCGCACTATAACTTTGTTCTAGAATCTGAATAAACAGCAATAAATCGAATTGACTGTTCAGGGATTTGAACAATACTGAGGATGTGCCTGGCCGGAGCCCCCGGCCTGCGCGCAGGATTTCCTGTTGCCCGCGCCTGTCAGGAGCGCCGGCAGGCGGAAATCCGCCGCGCCTGCACGCCAGCCGCTAATGTACGAAAGGGCTACTGACAGCCTCATGTCAGTAGCCTGCTTCACCCTGACGTCAGCGAATGTCACAAGAAGGGGAATGAAGATGGACAAGCTTCAGGCGATGGAAGTGTTCACGCAGGTGGTCGAAGCCGGCGGGTTTACCCGTGCCGCCGAAATCCTGCAGTTGCCCAAGGCGACGGTGTCGACACTGGTGCGCAACCTGGAGACGGCGCTGTCGGTAAAGCTGCTCAACCGCACCACGCGCCAGATCAGCCTGACCGCCGACGGCGCCGCTTACTACGAGCGCTGCCTGCGCATCCTGGCCGAAGTGCGCGATGCCGAGGATTCATTGTCGAAGACGCATGCCAGTCCCAGCGGCAGGCTGCGCATCGACGTGCCCGCCGCGCTGGGCCGGCACCTGCTGATGCCGGCGCTTCCGCAGTTCCTGGCGCGCTACCCGGACATCAACCTGGAAGTCGGTTGCAGCGACCGGCCGGTGGACCTGATCGAGGAAGGCGTGGACCTCGCGGTGCGCGGCGGCGTGCTGGCAGACTCCACGCTGGTCGCCCGGCGCATCGGGCAGCTCCATTTCGTGACCTGCGCCGCCCCCTCCTACATCGCGCTGCACGGACGGCCGCAGCATCCCAACGACCTGCTGCGGCACGATTGCGTGAACTACTTCTCCGCCAAGACCGGCAAGATCTCCGAGTGGGACTTTGCGCGCGACGGCGAACGCATCCAGATGCGCCTGCCGGGCCGCATCGCCGTCAACGACTCGAACGCCTACATGACGGCCACCCTGTCCGGCATGGGCGTGGCGCAGATGGCGGCATTCGCCCTCTGCCCCTATCTGCAGTCCGGAGAGCTGGAGCTGCTGCTGGAAGACTGGACCATCGAACCCCTGCCCCTGCACGTGGTGTACCCGCAGAACCGGCACCTGTCGGCCAAGGTCCGCGTCTTCGTCGAATGGATATCCGAACTCTTCGCCGACCATCCCGCCCTGCACATCCGTGCCGGCCGTTGTCCGCTGACAGACGAGGGGCTGGCGCAAGCAGTGGCCGAACAGGCGGTGCAGAAGGCCAGCGAGGCGACGGCGCCAGAGCCTGTGCGCAGGCCCGAAGTTGCCTGATTGTTACCTGCCTGTTGTTGCTTTTTGGTGGAATCGCTCTAAGAAAATCGCTGCATGGGGCGAAGGTGTTGCCGGTTTACAACTGCGTCGGTACCATGGGCGGATAACTATAAATTATGGGATGAGGAGATGGCACGACCCATCGCGGCCAGCCCTGCGCCGGGGCGCCGGCACAGCTCGTCCGGAGAATGAGCGAGCATGGAATTCCCGGTCTACCTGAACATCAACCAACGCATGCAGCGCCTGTCCCGCCGCCGGCTCGGGATTGCGCTCGGCCTGTTCGCCGCCGCCGCGGCGCTCGCCGCGCCGCACCTGCCGTACTGGCTGGTGCTGGCACTTGCGGCCGCCATTGCGGCGGCAGTCTGGCTGGGCGTGACCACCCCGGCGCTGCAGAACGACGACGCGCTGCGGGAATCCGAGCGCAAGTTCCGCAATTTCGTTGAACAATCCCTGGTCGGCCTCTACGTGGTGCAGGACGGGAAGATCGCCTACGCCAACAGCAAGACGGCGGACCTGCTCGGCTACGACAGCCCCGAACAGCTGATCGGCACACCCGTGGCCAGCATTACCCATCCCGACGACGTTCCCATCCTGGAGGAAAACCATCGCCTCCGCCTGACCGGCGAGGTGAGGAGCATCCGTTACACCTACCGCGCGGTACGCCGCGACGGACGTGTCGTGTGGGCCGACGTGCAGGGCAGCCGCTGCGAATACGAAGGCCGCCCGGCGGTGATGGGCGTGGCGCTCGACGTCAGCCAGCAGGTCGCCTTCGAGCACCAGTCACGGCTGGCCAACCGGGTGTTCGAATCGGCCAGCGAAGGCATCGTCATCACCAACGCGGAATGCCGGATCGAAGCCGTCAATCCCGCCTTCACCCGCATCACCGGCTACTCCGCCGCGGAAGCGGTCGGCCGGCTGTCGCGCATGATGACCGGCACCGGCGCCGAGCTCAACCAGGAAATGCTGACCGACCTGGCCAACGACGGCCACTGGCAGGGTGAAATGCGCGACCGCCGCAAGAACGGCGAATGGTATCCGGCCTGGCTCTCGATCTCGACGGTGCGCGACGCCGATCGCCACATCACCAACTATGTCGGCGTGTTCACCGACAATACCCGCCGCAAGGAAGACGAAACGCGCCTGCAGTTCCTTGCCAGCCATGACAGCTTGACCGGCATGTGGAACCGCAGCGGCATGATGAACAAGTTCGCGCTGGAGATCGAACGCGCGCGCTCCTCCGGCCGCCAGCTCGCAGTGCTGTTCATCGACCTCGACCGCTTCAAGACGGTCAACGACACCCTCGGCCATCTCGCCGGCGACCAGTTGCTGGTGGCCGCCGCCGGCCGCATGCGCGCGCAGCTCAAGCTCAACGACATCGCCGCCCGCCTCGGCGGCGACGAATTCACGGTGCTGCTCGAAGACCCGCCAGCATCCGGCGCGGCGGCCAACCTCGCCGAACGCCTGATCGCCGCCATGGCCCAGCCCTTCTCGATCGGCGGCCAGGAAATGTTCGTGACCGCCAGCATCGGGATCGCCTGCTATCCGGCGGACGGGCATGACGCGGCCACGCTGCTCAAGAACGCCGACGTCGCGATGTACCGCGCCAAGCAGCGCGGCAAGAACACCTTCCAGTTCTTCACCAGCGACATGAACACCCAGGCCTTCGAGCAGCTGCTGCTCGAGAACAGCCTGCGTCGCGCGCTCGACCGCGGCGAGTTCGAGCTGTACTACCAGCCGCAGTTCTCGGCCTCCACCGGTGCGGTGTCCGGCCTGGAAGCACTGATCCGCTGGCGCCATCCGGAGCTGGGCCTGGTCCTGCCGGGCACCTTCATCTCACTGGCCGAGCAGAACGGGCTCATCGTGCCGATCGGCGCCTGGGTCCTGCGCGAAGCCTGCCGCCAGGGCAAGGCTTGGCTGGACGCCGGCTACGAGTTCGGGCATATCGCCGTCAACCTGTCGGCCAAGCAGTTCTCCGCCGGCGACCTGCTCGACACCATTCGCGCCGCCGTCGACGAGAGCGGGCTGCCTGCTTCCCGCCTCGAATTCGAAATCACCGAAAGCACCATCATGCAGAACCCGACGGAAGCGGTGGTGATGCTCGACCGTATCCGCGCGATGGGCGCGGCGCTGTCGATCGACGATTTCGGCACCGGGTACTCCTCCCTCGTCAGCCTCAAGCAGTACCCGCTCGACAGCCTCAAGATCGACCGCGGCTTCGTCAAAGGCATCCCCAACGAGGAAGACGACATCGCCATCACCGAAGCTATCATCGCCATTGCCCACAAGATGGGCCTGAAGGTCGTCGCCGAGGGCGTGGAAACCACCGAACAGGCCGACTTCCTGCGCGCGGCGGGATGCGGCGTGCTGCAGGGCTTCCTGCTGGGCAGGCCGGCGCCGGCGGCGGACGTGGAGCACTTGTTCGAGACTTGCGTGACGGTTTGAGCCAGCAGGCGATGGATCGGTGGGTTTCGCTTCGCTCTACCCACCCTACGATTCTTGATGCACCACGTGACGGTATGAACATCCAAGGACTGTAGGGTGGGTAGAGCGAAGCGAAACCCACCATGCGCCCAGGTTCACGATGCGCAAAACAAAACGCCACCCGAAGGTGGCGTCCGAAACATGCAGTGAGCGAGTCTTAAGCAGCGGCCACGGCCCGCTTGGCCTTCGGCGCATCGGCCTTGGCGCGCACGCGCGACGGCGGCAGGCGGCGCAGGGTGCGCAGCGATTGCAGGTCGTGGATCACGATGGCGCGCTGGTCGACCGAAATCAGTCCGATGGTGTTGAAGGCGGAGAAGGTGCGGCTGACGGTCTCCAGCGTCAGGCCGAGGTAGTTGCCGATCTCCTGGCGGGTCATGCGCAGGTTGAACTGCGTGCCCGAGTAACCCATCTCGGTGAAGCGCTCCGACAGGAACACCAGAAAGCGTGCCACGCGCGCTTCGGCGGACAGCGAACCCAGCGTGCCGACCATCGCCTGCTCGCGCACCAGTTCGCGGCTCATCACCGCGTAGATCGAGGCTTCCAGTTCCGGATGGCTGCGGCCCAGGCCGGCGAACACCTTGAACGGGATCAGGATCACGTCGCAGTTGGACAGCGCGACGGTCTCGGTGGCGTACTGCTTGCGATGGATGCCGTCGATGCCGAACATGTCGCCCTTCATCGGGAAGCCCAGCACCTGCTCGTTGCCCAGCTCATCGATCATCACGGTCTTCAGGAAACCGGAGTTCACCACATACAGCATGTCGAACGGCTGGCCGATGGTGTGGATGCGCTGGCCGGCCTTGAACTGCATGTGCTGGAACTGGAAATCGTCCACCGCCAGTTTCGCGGGGATGCGCAGCAGGTCGCACACTTCCTTCAGGTTCGACCACAGCTTGGCCTGGCGTTGCCAGGAAGCGCCTGCGGGAGAGGGGGTTGCCAGCGATAGCGGGGAGGGGCGGGCGTCGGAGAGTTGGGTAGTCAGCATTGCGAATCCTTCTTTGAAGAATAGTTGTTCAGGCTTTCGTGCTCTGGGAATTCGGTTTCCGTCCTGGTCGCCGTCTGGGCCGCGGCGTTTTGCGAGGCGGAAATCAGTGATAAGGATTATGTCCGCGCGTTCGCTTTCTCGAAATCAGCGGACGGATGAAAACAAATGTCGGAGAACGGAGAAAAGTGTTCGGAAAATTCCTACAAAGTTGAGGAATTGCAACATCCGAGAGATGTTTCCGAGCGTTACAAAACAAGCGGGGCGGCGCTTTGGAAGGTGATGAGTAGACTGACAAATGCCTTGGCCACCGGTTCCGGCGTGTAGGAATTTTCCGGAGTCATCCTTGGAAAAGCGGGCGCACCGGCTACGCCCGTAGCAGATTGTTACACGGAGCTTGGGGTCCGGTGTTGTTGTGCCAGCTTGATGATGGCCTTGCGGATGCTGCCCAGGACGTTCACGGCGTTGAAGGGCTTCACGATGAAACCGTGCACGCCGCGTTCCATGGCCGTCTGGACGGTCGCGGCGTCGAATTTGGCGGAGACGAGGAAGACGACGGCCTTGGGCAGGCCGTCGCGGATGGTGGCGAGCTTCCCGAAGGCCTCCTCATCCGAGCCGCCCAGGTCCACGCACACCAGCTGCGGCTGCAGCTTCACCATGGCCGCCAGGCCGGCGGTGCTGGTGTTCGAGTCGCCGATCACATCGAACCCGCCATTCACAAGAACGGAGGTCAGCAGGTTGCGCGAGATGGCGTTCGCATCGATGACGACGACTTTGAGCATGCAGGGTCCTTGTCGCTTTTCCCGCATATTAGCCATTGCTATCAAGAAATAGCAAGCTTCCGGCTCACGCCGCGGTTTTTGACTAGAATGAAATCGTCCAACCCGATCCGGAATTTCCCATGCTGCCCGCCCTTCTCCTGCCCGTACTGCTGACGGTCGCCGCGCCTGCATCCGCCCAAAGCGCGCCGGCCTCCTGCCCGTCCCTCCTCGACCAGCGCTTCAACCGTTTGCAGGACGACGCGCCGCAGCATCTCTGCCAGTACGCCGGCAAGGTCGTATTGGTCGTCAACACCGCCAGCTATTGCGGCTACACCGGCCAGTACGAAGGGCTTGAGTCCCTGTACGCGAAGTACCAGCCCAAGGGGCTGGTCGTGCTCGGCTTTCCCTCCAACGATTTCGGCAACCAGGAACCCGGCGACAGCAAGCAGATCGCCGATTTCTGCTTCAACACCTACGGCGTCAAGTTCCCGATGTTCGCCAAGACCTCGGTCACCGGCAAGGAAGCCAATCCGCTGCATGCGGAGCTGGCGAAGATCACCGGCACGGCGCCGAAGTGGAACTTCTACAAGTACCTGATCGACCGCAGCGGGAAAGTGGTCGGCAGCTACCCTAGCCGGGTAGGTCCGAACGACGCCCGGCTCGTGGGCGACATCGAACGGGTGCTGGCGCGGTAATCCTTTGCCGAAAATCGATTGCCTATCCGAGGGCGCGATGTATGATTGAAATAGAAACATTTCCTCATCCTGCACAAGGAGGCAGTCATGTATCGCAAAATTCTGGTCGCCTATAACGGGACACCCGAAAGTCGCCATGCCTTGCAGGAGTGCATACGTCTTGCACCGGGCGTGTCGTCGGAGATCCACCTGCTTGTCGTGGTGACTCCCACACCCATCGTGCTGGCGGGCGAGTTCGTCGCCGCCGTTCCCACGATCGATGAAGAACTGGCCGAGAAGGAAGCCATGGCGCAGGTTCTCGAGGCGGGACGCAAGCTGCTCGAGGAAGCCGACCTGCGGGTGACGCCGCATCTTGAGGTCGGGGAGCCGGTCAATGTGATTTCCGACCTCGTGAACCGGCACGGGATCGACCTCGTCATCGTGGGGCATTCGCGGAAGAAGCCGTTTGCTTTGCGGTGGTGGAGGGGGTCTATGGATGCCGTGCTTGTCGATAAGGTGCGGTGCAGTGTGCTTGTTGCTGCTGAGCCTCGGGTTTCTTAGCGCTCTCCCTTCGCAGAAGAGAAAAACCCGGTCAGGATCGTAGGGTGGGTAGAGCGCAGCGAAACCCACCGAGCGCTTAACCGCACTCTCTTCGGTGACTCGGTTTAGGTTGCTACTCCGTGGATGCTTGCCGGGGCCAGTCCCGGCAAGCCCCGACGGAGTGACTACAGAAACCGCTTCACCGAAGAGAAGAAAATCAGGAAGCCGGACAAGCCGCCAACATAGGCGCAATCACAGCACGCGTCCCAACGGTGACAGCACTATCATCCGCCCCACCTTCATTCCGGGTAAACGCACACCCATACTGCGGATGAGCCACAGTCGAAGGCGTGACGACATCGTCACCTGCAGGCTTGATCCCCATCTCCGCCCACTTCACCATCGCCTCGAACGCATCAACCTGCTCGCGCACCGTAAAGTCGCAATGACTCGGCGCACGAATCGCGCGTTGCACCAGCCAGTCGCCGCTGCCCTGCGCATCCGCACGCTTGCGGTAAATCTGTTGCATGCTGAACGGAACGTAGAGATCACCAAGGGTATGCATCGTGACGACCGGGATCTTGAACTGCCCATTCACCTTCGGAATCCAGCGCAGCCCGTCCGAGCGCAACCGGTTGGCGTCGTGCGCGGCCGTCAGGTCCTGCACAGTCTGGTTGAATTGCGATTCGTCGTAGGACAGGGCCGGGTCGTTGTCGAACTGGTAGACGAAGCGGTTGGTGTCGAGCGTGCTCTTGTTCAGGATGCCGTTGACGGTGCCGTCGCTGCCGAAGGTGCCCCACACCACGTTCTGCAATCCGGTGTTGCCGAAGCCTTGCAGGAAGACGGGGCGCTCGCCGCCCGTGAGGTTCTTGACGACCTGCATCAGCTTCACGCCCTGCGCGGTGGGCACCGTGCTGAAGGTGACGAACAGCTTGGAACGCACGTCGTTGGCGATGCTGCCGAAGTCGCTGGCCGGGTGGCTGGCATGACCGGCCAGGGTCTGCGCGGCGAGCTGATAGGCGCCGAAGTAGTCGAACAGTTCGGTGTCGCCCATCACGCCGCACATCGGTACCGCGCCGTCGTACTTCTGCTTGTTGACAGCCGTCTTCCAGGTTTCTTCTTCGATGGCCGCGCCGGCGATATGGCCGCCCATGGAGTGGCCGATGATGTAGGTCTTGTGCGGCGCGTGCAGGTGGCGTCCGCGTTCCTTGGCGATCTTCTTGAAGCTGTCGGCGAGGGCGTTGGTGTCTTCCACGCCGGCGCGCACGTCGTAGTAGTTCTTGCTGTAGCTCGATGCCGCCCAGGCGTAGCCGTTTTCGATCAGGTGGCGGCGGATGGAGGGCATGGAGACGCGGAGCTGCGGCACCGGCCCGACGTAGCCGTGCGCGTACATCACCAGCTTGCCGTTCCAGTTTTTCGGGACTTCGATGCGGTAGGCCGCGCCGTTCAGTTCGCCTGCCCAGCGGTCGGTGGCCGCGGTGGAGCCGGGCATTGCCTTGAAGCCGGCGCCGCCGTCCGCCGCAAGCTCGTAGTCGCCCGCCGCTGCCGGATCGGGCACGACAAAAGTACGCCCGTCATGCTCCCGCGATTCCTCGGAAACGACTTTCTTGGCCGGAGCCATGAGGGAGGTTGCCGCCGACGCCATGCCGTCGGTCTGGTTGCCGCCACAGGCGGTGAGCAGGAATGTCCCGCCCAGCAGCAGTGCTCCGCCGCTGCAGATTTTCTTGTTCACTGGTTGTCTCCTCTTGATTGGTTTTGATGTGCGGCGTTCTGCTATGCAGAATCGTGTTTTGAGCGACGCGCGCAACGATCAAAATAAGTCAAAAAGGAAAGCAAAAAGATGCGAAGCGAACAGCTTTTGCGGTGGCGCAATGGAATTCGGCAAGAGTTGCCGAAGGGCACAAGAGGGGCGCATCCCGCCACGGTGGACAGGATGCGCAAGATGCGTCAGAGGAAGCGATCGAGGAGCTTGCGGCTGCCCTTGTCGAGCGCACTCTGGTCGCGGATCAGGTATTGCACGCCATGGCTGTCGGCGATGAGAAGCGCGTTGCCGGCGATGCGGCGGATGTCTTCCTCGCCCTTGAGCACGAAGCTGGTCACGCCGCGGTCGGTCTCGACTTCCCAGGTGCTCGGCACGGCGAAGGTGGAGACGTGCCGGATGCGGTTGATTACCGGGAGGAATTCCCGGCTCTTGAGTTCTTCCTGCAGCAGCGCGCGCGTATTGGCGGGCAGGTCTTCCAGCCGGTTGATCCACGCCAGTTCATGGCCGTCCACATCGACGATGGCAATGCCGGTGTCGGGTGCGCCGATGGGAAAGGCGCGCACCGGCACCACGCCTTCATGCACGCCTTCCGCATCGGTGAAGACCAGCTTGCCGAAGGTGTTGCGGCTCAGTGTAAAGCGATTCATGCCGCATCCTCCTCGACATCCGCCAGCGCTTCATTCTCTGCCTGGCGCAGTTGTGCCTGGTACAGGCGGAAATAGTGGCCGCCGCGCGCGAGCAGTTCCTCGTGCGGGCCGACTTCGACGATCTGGCCCTTGTCCAGCACGACCAGGCGGTCGGCCTGGCGCAGCGTGGACAGGCGGTGTGCGATGGCGATGGTGGTGCGGCCGCGCACCAGGTTGTCCAGCGCTTTCTGGATTTCCTTTTCGGTGGTGGTGTCGACCGAGGAGGTCGCTTCGTCGAGGATCAGCAGTTGCGGATCGATCAGCAGCGCGCGGGCAATCGAGATGCGCTGGCGCTCGCCGCCGGACAGGGTCTGGCCGCGTTCGCCGACCAGCGAATCGTAGCCGTGCGGCAGGCGCAGGATGAACTCGTGCGCGTTGGCCGCCCGGGCGGCGGCGATGATTTCCTCGCGCGTCGCATCCGGCTTGCCGTAGGCGATGTTGTCGGCGATGGTGCCGAAGAACAGGAAAGGCTCCTGCAGCACCAGGCCGATGTGGCGGCGGAACTCGGCGATCGGCAGCGAACGGATGTCGACGCCGTCGACCAGAATCGCGCCTTCCGAGACGTCGTAGAAGCGGCAGATGAGGTTGACCAGCGTGCTCTTGCCCGAGCCGCTGTGGCCCACCAGGCCGATCATCTCGCCCGGCTTGATCGCCAGGTCCACGCCACGCAGCACAGCCCGGTTGCCATAGCGGAAACCGACCTGGCGCAGGTCGATGCGGCCTTCCAGGCGCGGCAGGTGCACCGGGTTTTGCGATTCCGGCACGCTGGAGACATGATCGAGGATGTCGAAGATGCGCTTGGCGCCGGCGGCGGCTTTCTGCGTCACCGAGACGATGCGGCTCATGGAGTCGAGGCGCGTGTAGAAGCGGCCGATGTAGGCGAGGAAGGCGGTCAGCACGCCCACGGTGATGTCGCCGCGCGACACCTGCCAGATGCCCACGCCCCACACCACGAGCAGGCCGACTTCGGTG
>NZ_DASRXF010000072.1:0-16349 GCF_035654295.1 Noviherbaspirillum sp.
CGCGAACGCGCCGTCCTCATGCAGCAGGCATTGAAGCAAGCGGCCGGGCGCTGGAACTATCCGCAATGGTGGATCGACTCCGTGCGCGCCGCCTATCCTGCCGGGTGGGAGAGCATCCTTGCAACCGGCAACCGCCCTCCGCCGCTTACGCTGCGCGTCAACGCGCGCAAGTGCAGCGTCGAACAGTACCTGCGCCTGCTGGAGGAAAGGGAGATCGGCGCTACCGTCGTCGGCCCGGTCGCCGTCCGCCTGGACAAGCCGGTACCGGTCGCGCAGATCCCCGGCTTCGCCGAGGGCATGGTGTCGGTGCAGGACGCGGCGGCCCAGCTCGCGGCGCCGCTGCTCGACCTGCGCGACGGCATGCGCGTGCTCGATGCATGCGCCGCCCCCGGCGGCAAGACCGGGCACATGCTGGAATGCGCGGACATCGACCTGCTCGCACTCGACAGCGATCCGCAGCGTCTTGCCCGCATCACCGAGAACCTGGACCGGCTGCAGCTGAACGCCGTGCTCAAGACCGGCGACGCCAGCGCCGTCGACTGGTGGGACGGGCGGCTATTCGACCGCATCCTCGCCGATGTGCCGTGCACCGCGTCGGGCGTCGTGCGGCGGCATCCGGACATCCGCTGGCTGCGGCGCAAGGACGATACCGCGCAGCTTGCAACACTTTCGGCGCGCATCCTCGACAACCTGTGGCGGATGCTCAAGCCCGATGGTAAATTGGCATTGGTCACGTGTTCGCTGTGGCCGAAGGAATCCGAGCTGCAGGCCGCCGCCTTTGCGGCGCGAAACAATGCCATCCGACTAGGCGCCCCTGGCCAGCTGCTGCCTGTTGCGGGCAATGGAGAAGATCACGATGGCTTGTTCTACGCGCTATTCCAAAAAGGCGGCGTCTGATAGTATCTTCGCCGACCCGGCCAGCAAGACGGAAGGATGCGGCCGGTCTTCCAGCTGCCTTTTCGACAAGCCCCGATAATTCCCGATAATAACGATCCATCGCCAGTGACCGACCTGCGCCCGTACCAGTGATTCGCCCTGTCCTTCACCTGCTGACGAGCTGGATGCTGGCAGCGACGCTGCTGGCGGCTGCGCTCGCGCCGTCTCCGGCGCGCGCAGAGGGCGTTGAAATCACGCAGGCGGCGCTGGAATACACCGACGAGGGATACAAGCTGGCGCTGGCCTTTTCCTTCGAGCTGACGCGCAGCCTGGAAGACGCGGTTACGCGCGGCATCCCACTGTACTTCACCACCGAGGTCCAGCTCACGCGACCGCGCTGGTACTGGTTCGACGAGAAGGCCGTCTCGGCTTCCCAAACCATCCGCATCTCCTACAACGTCCTGACGCACCAGTACCACGCCTCCATCAGCGGCCGCCTGCAGCAAAGCTTCAGCACGCTCGACGATGCGCTGTCGCTGGTGCGCCGCCCCAGCCGCTGGGTAGTGGCCGAGAAAGGGGCGCTCAAATCGGGCGAGGTCTACAACGTCGCCGTCCGCATGGGGCTGGATGTCGCCCGCCTTCCGAAGCCGTTCCAGGTCCACGCGATGAACAGTTCGGACTGGCGCTTCTCTTCCGACTGGAAGCAATTCACATTCAGGGCGGAATAAGGTGCAAAGGTTCCTGCGTTATTTCCTGGTCGTTGGCGGTGCGGTGGTCAGCATCCTGCTGTTCCTGCTCGCGTCCGCGTCCGAAAATTCCGCCTTCTTCGACCGGCATTACCCAGAACTGCTGGTGCTCAACGCGCTGATCGCGGTCGCCCTGCTGGCGCTGGTGGCCCTGCTGCTGACCCGCTTGTATCGAGGGCACAAGCGCCGCGAGTTCGGTTCGCGCCTGATGACGCGGCTGGTCCTGCTGTTCGCGCTGGTCGGGATCCTGCCCGGCACGGTGATCTACATGGTGTCGGTACAGTTCGTGTCGCGCTCCATCGAGTCCTGGTTCGACGTGCGCGTGGAATCCGCATTGGAGTCCGGGCTGACGCTGGGGCGCACCGCACTGGATGCCTCGCTGGCCGACCTGACCGCGAAGGCGCGCAACGTCGCGCTCGAGCTTTCGGAAATGTCCGAGTCCGCGCAAGTCACGCAACTGTCGCGCCTGCGTGATCAAAGTCAAATGCAGGAAGCAACTATTGTCACTTCCAGCGGTCATATTGTCGCGACCGTCGGCGGCCGCCTCGGGGCACTGGTGCCCGACCTTCCCAGCGCAGCCATGCTGCGCCAGGCGCGCATGTCGCGCGCATTTGCGGCGATCGAAGGAGGTTTCGATTCCAGCGACAACCCGGCAAAGGACAACCCGCCTCCGGCCGCGCAGGAGCAACGAGCCCAGCCCAGTGCTGCGGCCGACCTGCGCCTGCGCGTGGTGGTGGAAATCCCGGCGTCCAATTCCGACCTGTCGCTGCAGAGCGAGACCCGCTACCTGCAGTTGCTGCAGCCCGTTCCCGCCCATCTTGCCGCCAATGCGGAGGCGCTGCGCGCGGCCTACAGCGAATACCAGGAGCGTTCGCTCGCCCGTACCGGCCTGCGCAAGATTTACCTCGTGACACTGACACTGACCCTGCTGCTCGCCATCTTCGGCGCGATCGCCGCCGCGTTCCTGATCGCGGGCGATCTTGCACAGCCTTTGCTCGTGCTGGCCGAAGGCACCAAGGCCGTGGCGGAGGGCAACCTGTCGCCGCGTCCGATCGTGGCGACCTCGGATGAACTCGGCACGCTGACACAATCGTTCAATACGATGACGCGGCAGCTCTCCGAGGCGCGTGCCTCGGCAGAGCGCAACCGCGCCGCGCTGGCAAACGCAAAGGCTTACCTCGAGTCGGTGCTGGCGAACATGTCGGCCGGTGTGATGGTGCTGGACAGCCAGTTCCGCCTGGTGACCTGCAATGAATCGGTGGAACGCATCCTGCTGATCGATTTCGACGCCTATATCGGCAAGCCGCTGTCGGCCATTGATGGCCTGGAACCGATGGCCAATGCGATCACCAAGGCATTCTCGGAACAGCGCGCGCAGTCGGCGGGCGATGCGCCGTCCGACCTGCACTGGCAGAAGCAGATCGAGGTGCCGCGGCGCGGCGCCGAGCCCGACGGCGACAACGACATCACCCTGCTGGCGCGCGGCTCCTATCTCCCGGTCGCCGGCGGCACCGGCTATATCGTGGTGTTCGACGACATCACCGAGGTGATCTCGGCGCAGCGCTCGGTGGCCTGGGGCGAAGTGGCGCGTCGGCTCGCGCACGAGATCAAGAATCCGCTGACGCCTATCCAGCTGTCGGCGGAACGCCTGCAGATGAAACTGGAAACAAAGCTGGAAGGACAGGATGCCGCGGTGCTCAGCAAGAGCACCGGCACCATCGTCAACCAGGTGGCGGCGATGAAGCGCATGGTCGACGACTTCCGCGACTACGCCAAGACGCCGCCGGCCGTCCTCTCGCCGCTCGACCTGAATGCGCTGGTCGAGGAGATTCTGCATCTCTATGTCGGCGGCGACGATCGCTCCATCATCCATGCCGCACTCGGCGCCAACCTGCCGCAGGTCATGGGCGACGCGACGCAGTTGCGCCAGGTGATTCATAATCTCCTGCAGAATGCCCAGGACGCGGTGGCGGACATGGCCTTGCCGGGCAACAAGCCGCGCATCGACGTCACGACGGAGGCGGTGCACTATGACGACCCGGGTGGGCATCGCACCGCGGTGCGCCTGACGGTGGCCGACAACGGGCCGGGCTTCTCGCCGAAGATCCTTGCCCGCGCATTCGAGCCCTATGTCACGTCCAAGTCCCGCGGCACCGGCCTCGGCCTTGCCATGGTGAAGAAGATCGTGGATGAGCACGGCGGCCGCGTCGACATCAAGAACCGGTCAAACGGCAGCGGTGCAAAAGTCGCAATTTTGCTGTTAAAGTTAGCGCCGGACGAGAAACAAGCGGCGGCCTGAAACAAATCGTGACAACTCTCCTGCTCCTGGTCGGCGTACATCAACAATAATCAGCGACAGCGGAAGCACACAAGGTAAGCATATGGCAAACATTCTGGTAGTCGATGATGAAATGGGCATCCGGGAATTGCTCTCGGAAATTCTTGGCGACGAAGGCCACGTCGTCATCATGGCTGAAAATGCGCAGCAGGCGCGCGATGTCCGCGCGCAGGGAGCGCCCGACCTCGTCCTCCTCGACATCTGGATGCCGGACACGGACGGCGTGACGCTGCTCAAGGAATGGCAGCGCGACGGCCTGCTGACGATGCCCGTCATCATGATGTCCGGACACGCCACGATCGATACCGCCGTCGAAGCCACGCGCATCGGCGCCCTGAACTTCCTCGAGAAGCCGATCGCGCTGCAAAAACTGCTCAAGGCAGTGCAGCAGGGGCTCACGCGCACCACTGAAGTCGTGCGACCCGCCCCGGTGGCGTACCACGCGCGCCCGGCGGTCGTGGTGCCTGCCGAAGAGCCCGGCCTACCCGTACAGCCCGCCTACGCGGCACAGCCGGCGGGAAGCTCGCAAGGCGCTGCCGTGGCTGCCCCGGCAGCGATGCAATCCGAATCCCATGTCTTCGGGCTGTCTTTCGACCTTCCGCTGCGCGAGGCGCGCGATGCGTTCGAGCGCGCCTACTTCGAGCATCACCTGATGCGCGAGGGCGGCAGCATGACGCGCGTTGCAGAAAAAACCGGACTCGAGCGCACCCACCTGTACCGCAAGCTCAAGCAGCTGGGCGTGGAGCCGAGCAAGGTATCCCGCAAAGGGTGATTCCCGCCACGCTCGTCATCGGCGCCAACCCGGCTGCGCGGGAAGCAGCCATTCGCGCGGCGCTTGCTCCCGCAGAACACACTGCCATCATTCTCGAGGGCATTCCGGATACCCAGTCCGGCCTTGAATCCGCAATACCGGCGCCGCGGATCGCGCGCATCGCCCCCGGCTGCGTGTGTTGCACCGGCAACCTCACGCTGCGCGTCTCACTCAACCGGCTGTTACGCACGAAGCCGGACCGGCTTTTTATCGGTGTGGCAACGTCTGCCCACATTGCACAGATCCGTGCATTTCTTTCTGCTCCGCCCTACGACAATTTACTCGCGCTGACTAAAGATTTGCACGCCTGATGCCGTTCCTGATGACAGGAACATCATTTATCCGGCGCGGCGGCCGCGGGAATCCGGCATCGGCTTGAAATCCATGCAGGTGGCCCCATTTTTGCATCATTGGTTCCGGGTCACCTGGAATTTATCCCGTACCAGAAGGAGCGCAAAAATGAACTTGATCTACAACAGCGAGCAGTACAGCGTCGTAGAGTTCGGCGCCGACGACAGGCGCGAAGCCTTGCGCTTTGGCGGATATGAAATCATGGACAAATCCGGCAAGCGCGAGATCTTCATTGGCGGCACGCTCGCCAAGTCATTCCGCGAAGAGGTGGAAAACCTGATCGCAACCGAACCGACGGTGGAAGAGATTGACGACTTCCTCGGCAAATACGACGCACTGATGCGTCAGCCAGTCACCCTGCACTAATTACAAACCCCCGCCACAGAATACACGGCGTTCTGTGGAGTTCCGGAACTTCGCTGCGACTGTGCCTGAGTGCTGCCCTGTGGCATGATGGCGGGCAAAATCAGTCGGCTCCCATTCCAACGCAAACCAAGTCGCGCGGGTACCACCCGTGCAGGGCGACGTCTTTGCGCTGCGCTGGAATGGGAGCCCGCCAGCGAGGTTTGGAATGAATCGGTCGAATGCAGGGAATGTGACTCGCCGCGCGAGCGCGCAGGCGTGCCGGAAGACGTGAGACGGCATGGACGCGAACTCTCGTCCCGTTACAAGCGCCCAGGAGGGCGTGCATGAACAGCTGCCCGCACTCGTTGCCAGGCATGCCCGGTCCGAGTACAGAAAGCCGTTCATGCCATACAACCGCGATGCGTTCGAGACGAGCGTCGCGGCGTGGCGCGCGGCAGGAAGCCGGCCGCTGATCCTCGATGCCGGTTGCGGCGTCGGCCTCTCCACTCGCCACCTCGCGCGCACGCATCCCGCGCACTTCGTCATCGGCGTCGACCAGTCGGCGGATCGCCTCGCGCGCAATACCGCGTGGGAGGGCCCCGTGCCCGCCAACTTCATCTGCGTGCGCGCGGATCTCGTCGACTACTGGCGGCTGATGCTCGCCGCAGACATTCGACCTGCGAAGCATTTCATCCTCTACCCCAATCCCTGGCCCAAGATCGGGCATCTGGCTCGGCGCTGGCACGGGCATCCCGTCTTTCCCGTCATCGTCGCCCTCGGCGGCGAGATCGAATGCCGCAGCAACTGGCGCATCTACGTGGAAGAATTTGCAGCAGCGCTCGCACAGCTTTCCGGTAGTGCGGTCACTGCCGAGCGCTTCGCCCCTGCCGGCCCGATCACCCCCTTCGAAAAAAAATATGCAGACTCCGGCCACTCGTTATGGCGCTGCGCGGCGGTGCTGCCAAGTTAATTCGCCATAGTTTCCGCGGTAATTATTACCTCTCGACAATTCATATTTTTATGAAACACTTTTGGACATCGAGCATTAGCGCGCGTTTCGGGACGAAATGGTCTGGAAAGGCTTGATTTTCCTGCGTTTCAGACGAGAAATCTCCGTTTGACGGAGCACAAACGGCAGTTCTGTTCTTGTCAACTCCCGCATTTATGGCATTGTTCGTGTGACTAAAAGGCGCTAATCTCGGCCCTTGACCACGTTTTGACGGCACTCCGACTGGCAAACGCCGGGGGTACTTCCCGGCGTCGCGGCGGGGTAAAAAAACCTGCCAAAGCCGTGCGGACGACATGCCGCCGCGCCCGGTCCACACAACACGAACAAGGGTAATGCGACATGCTTAACGTCTCCAATTCTGCATCGACGACCCAGCCCGTGCTGGTCATGCGACTGACCGGACGCAACGGCCACCACTGCCCCTATACCGAAACCCTGCGCGAACACGGCCTGAACCTGACCGAATGCTTCAGCCTCGAATCCGCCTACCAGGCAGTCGAGCGCGGCTGCCGGGTCGGCCTGCTGATCATCACGCAAGAGTCCGAGCTGTCGCACCTGGACAAGTGCGAATCCTTCATCGGCAATACCCGGATTTCCTGGGTCGGCCTCGTCGCGCAGGAATTGATCGCGATGCCGCGCATGCGCGAATTCATCGGCGAACACCTGTTCAACTTCATCACCCTGCCCGCCGATCTCAACCATATCGTCCTCACGCTGCGCCATGCATGGGGCATGGCCTTCATGCGCGATCTCAAGCGCGACGCATCGCCCGTTCCGGCGCCGGAGAACGCAGACTTCGTGATGGTCGGCAGGACGCCGCAGATGCAGCAGCTGTTCAGCCAGCTCAACAAGGTGGCACGCACCGACGCCTCGGTGCTCATCACCGGCCCCTCCGGCACCGGCAAGGAACTGGCTGCACTGTCGATCCACCGCCAGTCGGCACGGCGCGATGCTCCCTTCGTCGCAGTCAACTGCGGCGCCATCGCCCCGCAGTTGTTCCAGTCGGAGCTGTTCGGCTATGAGAAAGGCGCCTTCACCGGCGCCAGCCAGCGCAAGATCGGCCGCATCGAGGCGGCCCAGGGCGGCACGCTGTTCCTCGACGAGATCGGCGACATGCCCTTCGACATGCAGGTCAACCTGCTGCGCTTCCTGCAGGAGAAGACCATCGAGCGCGTCGGCGGCAACGATTCCGTCGAGATCGACGTGCGCGTGATCGCCGCGACCCACATCGACCTTGCCGAGGCGGTGCGGCAGGGCCGCTTCCGCGAAGACCTCTACTATCGCATCAACGTGGTATGCATCAGCATGCCGCCGCTTGCCGACCGCGGCCAGGACATCGAAGACATCGCCAAGCACTATTTCTCCCAGTTCGCCAGCATGCACAACCGCAGCCTGCGCGGCTTCTCCAAGGCCGCGATGAATGCCCTGCTGAGCCACTCCTGGCCCGGCAATGTGCGCGAACTGGTGAACCGCGTGCAACGCGCCACAGTGATGGCCGAAGGCCGCTTCATCCAGCCCGAAGACCTCGGGTTCGACCGCGGCAGCGACCAGTCGCAGCTGATGTCGCTGGAAGACGCGCGTGCCGCCGCGGAGCGGACGATGATCCGCCGTGCGCTGTCCCAGTCGCGCAATCAAATCTCGCGCGCCGCCTCGCTGCTCGGCGTATCGCGCGTCACCTTGTATCGCCTGATCGAAAAGTACAACATCAGACCGGATGCAGTACCGCCGGCTCATGCGCCCTTCATGGGCAGCGGCAAGCCGGACCTCGAAGCTCACAAGTAAACACCGCGCCGCAAGCAGTTTGCGGATCGGCCCTTGGGCACGCGGCGCAGAAAGACGTGAAGCTCGCCGGCGCGGACCGGACTTACCTCTGCCGAGTGCATGGCGGGTTTCGCTGCGCTCTACCCACCCTACCGTCCTTTGTGCACAAAAAAAGAGTGGCTACTGAAGCTTCAGTAGCCACCCGTGCATGGGTCATCACCATCCCTCCATGTCACTCCGCGTGCACCACCTCCACGCGCCGCTGGTCTTCCCTTGCATAGCTGCGCAATACCTCGGCGAGCCTGCTGGCGGCCGGAGTAGTGCACCACGGACGGCCGTGGATCAGGTACAGCATCGATTTATAGGGCAGCCTGTCCCCGAGCGGCAGGCAGGTGAGCTGTCCCTGGTCGAGCCATTTCTGCACGCGGTGCTTGGGCAGCCACGCGTAGCCCAGCCCTTCGCACACGGCGGCGACAACCGTATCGAAACTGTTCATCGTCCAGCGCCGGATCTGCTTGGGCCCGCCGCCGGCCGGCTTGCCCGCTGCATTGCCATGCCCCATGTCGATCTGGATATGCTGTGCGAGATCCACGGAGCTCAACTCGCGCTCGCACTTCATCAGCACATGCCCGGGATGGGCGACGGCCACGTACTCGACCTCGGTAAGCGGCTCGCCAAGGTAGCCGAGCGGAACGCGCTCGCTGATGGCAAGGTCGACGTTGGGGTCACGCACGATATCTTCCGCCTGCAGCGTCGGCACCTCGCGCAGGCGGACATGGGCGGCGCCCTTGCCGATCTCGGTGAATTTGCTCAGCGCCTGGGTCAGCAGGTGCACCGGGAAATTGTGGTCAACTACGAGGCGCACTTCCTCCCCCCATCCCTGGCCGAGGTTCTTGGCGAAGGTTTCCAGTTCAATCGCTTCCTTGAGGACATTGCGCGAGCGTTCGAGGAGCGCGCGCCCTTCCGTCGTGAGGATGGCCTTGCGTCCTTCGATGCGCAATAGCGCGGTGCCCAACTGGTCCTGCAGTTTCGATACCGTGTAGCTGATGGTGGACTGGCTCAAGTGCAGCGCTTTCGCGGCTTCGGCAAAGCCGCCACAATCGATAACCGCATGGAAAATGCGCCATTGCTTGAGGCTGACATAGAGGTTGTGGATATCATGCGGACGCGAGCGGTAGGTGGCGCGCACGCCATCCTGTCTCACTGCCTGGTTCTGCTCTTGCTTTCTCGACTGCGTCATGGCTTCCCTCATGTTCAGAACAGACTCCCTGGCCGGCGCAGCTTGTTCTCGTCCTCCTGCGCCAGCAACTTGTGCCTTACTCCGGCGGGAGGTTGAAGCAAGACCTACGCCTGTGAACACAAGCATCTGATTTGTCGAGGGTTTTCAGACGTTGACGGGGGCGCGCCGTCCGCTAGTGTTTCACCGTCGTCGCGAGATGCGTTTCCCGGCGGCAGACCAGCACCCGCGCACTCTCGTAAACGGTCCTTTCGGCATCGTCCGTGAAGGGGTTCACCGCGCAGGAAAGCACGCCGCGGAAAGGAAAACCTATCGCAGGATTCGATAAATTGCCCTGCGTCTTCGATTCGTTGCTTCGCCGCTCGCAGCACCCTGATAGAAGCATGCTCGCGGTCATCGAAGTTGTCCTTCCGAGCATTGTCCGAAAATGTAAAGCATCGCCGATGCCTGCCTCCGGCATGTATGCTGGCAGTTGCCCCGAAGGGAGGAGTAAAGGCAATCATATGGCTGCCTGGACAAACCGGCCGGGCAAAAAAAACCCGCCACGCCTGCTTGCGCAGACTATGGCGGGAACCGGAGAGGGTAAGAGATCCGCAGCAACGGGAACGCAGGAGGCGCGGACCCAGTCTCCTCACCTATCGCAAGTGGCATGCCAATTCCGCAACTGCTTGATTCGTTTGGCCTAGTTTTGCGGATGCAGCAATGCCGGCGCTTTTCCTGTCCGGGAGTGTGTCAGCAGCGTTCAGTTGCCGCACGGACTGCCCAAAACCGGTGCGCCTGATCAGCCGCCGAAGTACGGCGAACGAACGGTGTCACGCCGTGCCGCCTGCACAGCCTCGCCACGCACCTCGTCGCGTGTCTTGGAGGAGGCGACGGCATTGTGTTCGACAAAAGCGCTGCTGCCGGCAATGCGCTCGGCGCCGCGATCCTGCTCAAGTTCGGCGCGCACTTCTGCACGGGTCTTGGTCAACGGCACGTTGACATGCTCGACGAAAATACCGTTGTCGGCGCAGGCGCTGCCGGCGGTGGCAAATACAGCAAGGGCGGCGATAATGTGTTTGGCGTTCATGGTCTTGCTCCCAATGGATCAGTTCGGTTAATTGAGGCCGGCCCGGATCGGACCTGGTCCCGCCTCGGCAGCGACTGTATGTCGATGCGTCACAGTGTAGAGATTGCGCGGGGCACAAAAAAGACGAATAATCGCAAGATACTATTTCTGATTCAGAAACAATGGAGCAACATGGACAGACTGCAATCGATGCGCGTCTTCGCCAAGGTTGTTGAGCAAGGCAGCTTTGCGGGAGCAGGCAAGGCGCTCGATATTTCCAACGCCGTCGTCACACGCCACGTCGCCGACCTCGAGGAACATCTCGGCACCCGGCTGCTGAACCGCACCACACGCCGC
Organism: Noviherbaspirillum sp.; assembly: GCF_035654295.1. Lineage (GTDB taxonomy): Bacteria > Pseudomonadota > Gammaproteobacteria > Burkholderiales > Burkholderiaceae_D > Noviherbaspirillum. The sequence goes on from NZ_DASRXF010000072.1 coordinate 10,880, forward strand.
CTTTCGCTGACCGAGACTGGCCAGGCCTACCTTGAACGCGTGCTGCAGATCCTGCAGGAGATCGAGGACGCCGAAGCCATCGCCTCCTCCCAGTCCAAGAAACCGGGCGGCACGCTGCGCCTCTACTCCCATCTCGGCTTCGGCCAGTCTCAGCTGGCGCAACTGCTGCCCGCGTTTGCCGCGAAGTTCCCCGACGTCACGCTCGACGTAACACTTTCGGACAGGTCGGTGGACCTGGTGGAAGACGGTTACGACGCCGGGATCTTCATCGACTTCCAGAAATTCGATACAGGCATGATCGCGCGCCAGCTCGCCGTCGCGGAAGCCATCCTCTGCGCCTCGCCCAAATATGTAAAGGAGCACGGCGCACCGCAGAGCGTGGAGGATATCTCCCGTCACGCCTGCCTGAATTTCTCCTTTGAACAGTTGCGGCACTACTGGCCCACGCGGGGAAGCGACGGCGAAGCCGTCAACGTTCCCATCCGAAGCAAGGTGATCTCCAATAACGGCGAACTGCTCCGCCAGTGCGCACTGGCAGGGCTGGGAATCATGATCCGTCCCTCCTTCGCGCTCGGCGACGACCTCGCGGCCGGCCGCCTGGTACGCCTGCTGCCCCGGCACGGACTCGGACAGCTGGCCGTGGTGCTGGTGTATCCGAGCCGGCGCCTGCTGTCGGCAAAGGTGCGCAGCTTCGTCGATTTCATGGCGCAGCAGTTCCCGCGGCCGGAGACCGATCCGTGGCTGGGGTGACGCAGCCCGCCCCCGGAAACACCCGGACGTGCTATGTTTGGGTTTCACGCCCAACTTCCCCCGCTCCATCATGTGTCAGCTGCTCGGAATGAACTGCAATGTCCCCACCGACATCGTGTTCAGTTTCACCGGATTCGCCACCCGCGGCGGACGCACGGACGAGCACAAGGACGGCTGGGGCATCGCGTTCTTCGAAGGCGCCGGCGTGCGGCACTTCGTGGACTATGAATCCGCCGTCGCCTCGCCGATCGCCGAACTGATCAAGCGCTGCCCGATCAAGTCCAAGAACGTCATCGCCCACATTCGCAAGGCGACCCAGGGCCGCGTCTCGCTCGAGAACTGCCATCCCTTCGTGCGCGAGCTCTGGGGACGCTACTGGGTGTTCGCGCACAACGGCGACCTCAAGGATTTCGCACCCGCGCTCAACGGCGCGTTCCGCCCGGTGGGCACGACCGACAGCGAACAGGCATTCTGCTACCTGCTGCAGGAATTGCGCCGCCGCTTCGGCGACGTGCGGCCCCCGCTCGACGCCCTGACGGCAGCCTTGCGCGAACTGACGCAGGAGATCGCCCGGCACGGCACCTTCAATATGATGCTGTCCGACGGGACGGCACTGTTTGCGCACTGCTCCACCCATCTCCACTACATCGTGCGCCAGCATCCGTTCGCCACCGCCAAGCTGTCCGACGAAGACCTGAGCGTCGATTTTGCCCAGGTCACTACCCCGCGCGACCGCGTGGCCATCATTGTCACCGCGCCGTTGACCACGAATGAGACGTGGACCCAGTTCGATACGGGAGAATTGAAGGTCTTCGTGGAAGGCGAAACGATCCCGCTTTAATCCCGCTTTAATCCCGCCTCACGCCGAGGTAAGTGCCCGCTCATCCGGTCAGAGGTGCAACGCACAATCAAAAGTTGCAACACGGCAACAAAAATGCGCTAGAGTGTTACTGCAGTTCGGCATCCGCTTTGGCTTGCGGAAAGTGGCCCCGCTGGAGACGCGGGGCCGTTTGGCAGTTCAACGACGAGAAAAACAAGAAATTGATCATCGCCGAATCCACATCGGGGCCGGGGAGCACGATCCCCTTGCGCGTGCGCGAGTTCTTCCTCGCGCGCCAGCCCATTCTCGATCGCAACCAGGCCCTGGTCGCGTATGAACTCCTGTTCCGCAACGCCGAGGCCGGCCCGGCGCGCATCACGAGCGACCTGTCGGCCACCGCGTCCGTCATCGCGCACGCATCGCAGCTCGGCATGGAGAAAGTGATCGGCGATTCGGTCGGCTACGTCAATGTCGACGCCGCCGTGCTGATGAGCGACATCTTCAAGTTCCTGCCGCGCGAGAAAGTGGTCCTTGAGATTGTCGAGACGATGAAGGTGACGCCGCAAATCCTGGCGCGCGTCGAGCAGCTGGTTGCCGACGGCTTCCGGTTCGCGCTGGACGATGTGATCACCGATACGGAGGATGTGCAAAAGCTTTTGCCGCTGGTCGAGGTGATCAAGTTCGACCTGCGCGACATGCCCTTGTCAGCCCTGCTGAAGCTCACGCCGCGCTTCAAGTCCGCGAACAAGAAACTGCTGGCCGAAAAGGTCGAGAACCGGGAGCAGTTCCAGACCTGCCTCGATCTCGGCTTCGATTACTTCCAGGGCTACTACTTCGCCAAACCGGTCATCCTCAGCGGGAAGAAGCTCTCCCCTTCGCAGCTGTCGATCATGCAGCTGATGTCGCAGATCAATTCGGATGCGGACAATGCCGCCATTGAACGCAGCATCAAGAAAGACGTTTCGCTCTGCTTCAACCTGCTGCGCCTGGTGAACACGCCGGCGGTCGGTTCCCCGAGGCGCATCGACTCCGTCACCCAGGCGCTGATGATCCTGGGCCGCAACCAGTTGCGGCGATGGCTGCAGATCATGCTGTACGCCGAGCCCTGCAAGAAGGGCCATGCGATGACTCCCTTGCTGACGCTGGCGACCACGCGCGGCAAGCTTCTGGAGCTGATTGCGCAGCAGGTCGAACCGCGCAACCGCGGCATGGCCGATACCGCCTTCACGGTCGGCATCATGTCGCTGATGGATACGCTGTTCTCGATGCCGATGGAAGAAATCCTCCAGCAGGTGGCGGTGGTCGACGCGGTCGGCGATGCGCTCCTGCACCGCAAGGGCGTGTACGGCGAGTTGCTGAGTCTTGTCGAGCAGATGGAGCGCATCGAGGAGGCGGGTACGATGCTCGACGACCTGGTGGCCCGCTTCCGTCTGTCATCGGAAGACCTCTGCAACCTGCAACTTTCTGCATTCGAATGGAGCGACAGCGTGGCGCGGTATGCTTGATTCAAGCCGCTAAACGCAATGGTGGGTTTCGCTGGCGCTCTACCCACCCTACGGTCCTCTATAAAGAATCGCAGGGTGGGTAGAGCGCAGCGAAACCCACCGATTCAACGATCAACCTGAACGGATCACAGGTTCGGCGCGAGCCACCGCTCCACGTCTTCCTTCGGCACCCCACGGCGCGCGGCCATGTCGGCCACCTGGTCTTCGCCGACCTTGCCGACCACGAAATACTTCGATTCCGGATGGGCGAAGTAGAACCCCGACACCGACGCACCCGGGAACATCGCGAAGGACTCCGTGACGCGCATGCCGATCTCTTCGCATTGCAAGAACTTGAACATGTCGGCCTTCACCGTGTGCTCCGGGCAAGCCGGATAGCCCGGCGCAGGACGGATGCCGCGGTAGGATTCCTTGATCAGCTCTTCGTTGCTCAGCGATTCTTCGGCGGCATAGCCCCAGAACTCCTTGCGCACGCGCTCATGCAGGTGCTCGGCGAAGGCTTCGGCAAGGCGATCGGCAAGCGACTTCAGCAGGATGCTGCTGTAGTCGTCGTGCGCATCCTCGAAGCGTTTCTCATGCTTCTCGATGCCGATCCCGGCCGTGACGGCGAACAGGCCGATATAGTCGGCGATGCCCGACGACTTCGGCGCGATGAAGTCGGACAGGCACTGGTTCGGGCGCGCGACGCCGTCAATCACCGGCTTCACCGTCTGCTGGCGCAGGCCGTGGTAGGTGAAGGCCACCTTGGTGCGCGTCTCGTCGGTATAGATCTCGATATCGTCATCGTTGACGCTGTTCGCCGGCAGCAATGCGATTACGCCGTTGGCGGTAAGCCAGCGGCCTTCGATCAGCTTTTTCAGCAGTGCCAGGCCTTCCTCGTAGACCTTGCTCGCCTGCTCGCCGACGACCGCATCCTTCAGGATCGCGGGGAAGGGGCCGGCAAGGTCCCAGGTCTGGAAGAACGGGCCCCAGTCGATGTACTGCGCGATGGTCGCCAGGTCGTAATTCTTGAACACGCGGCGGCCGATGAATTTCGGCTTGACCGGCGCAAACTCCAGCTTCGCCTTGTTGGCGCGCGCGTCCGCCAGCGAGAGCAGCGGCACCGTCTTCTTGTTCGCATGCTGTTCGCGGATGCGCTCGTAATCGCTCTTGATGTCTTCGATGTACTGCTCGCGCTGCTCCTGCGTGAGCAGGGATTGCGCGACCGAGACCGAGCGCGACGCGTCCGGCACGTACACCACCGGGCCTTCATAGTTCGGTGCGATCTTCACCGCGGTATGCGCGCGGCTGGTGGTGGCGCCGCCGATCAGCAGCGGGATCTTGAGCATGCGGAAGTGCGGGTCGCGCTGCATTTCCTTGGCGACGTGGGCCATTTCTTCCAGCGACGGCGTGATCAGTCCGGACAGGCCGACGATGTCGGCGTTTTCCGCCTTCGCCTTGGCGAGGATCTCGGAACACGGCACCATCACGCCCATGTTCACCACTTCAAAGTTGTTGCACTGGAGGACGACCGACACGATGTTCTTGCCGATGTCGTGCACATCGCCCTTGACCGTGGCCACCACGATCTTGCCCTTGGGCTTGGCGGCAACGCCGGTGCGCTGCTCTTCCAGGCGCTTCTCTTCCTCGATGAAGGGGATCAGGTGGGCTACCGCCTGTTTCATCACCCGCGCCGACTTCACCACCTGCGGCAGGAACATCTTGCCCTGGCCGAACAGGTCGCCGACGATATTCATGCCGTCCATCAGCGGGCCTTCGATCACATTGATCGGCCGGCCGCCGGCTTCCAGCGTCTTGACGCGCATCTCTTCGGTGTCCTCGACGATCCACTGCGTGATGCCATGCACCAGCGCATGCGCCAGGCGCTTCTCGACCGGATCGTTGCGCCATTCGAGACTCTGCTCTTCCTTCTTCGCCCCGGCCTTGAGCGTGGCGGCGAACTCGATCATTCGCTCGGTCGCATCTTCGCGGCGGTTCAGCACCACGTCCTCCACGCGCTCGCGCAGCTCCGCATCGAGGTCGTCGTACACGCCGACCATGCCGGCGTTGACGATGCCCATCGTCAGGCCCGCCTTGATCGCGTGGTACAGGAAGACGGTATGGATCGCTTCGCGCGCGGGGTCGTTGCCGCGGAAGGAGAAGCTGACGTTGGACACGCCGCCGCTGATCTTCGCGTGCGGCAGGTTTTGCTTGATCCAGCGCGTGGCGTTGATGAAGTCGACCGCGTAGTTGTTGTGTTCCTCGATGCCGGTGGCGATCGCGAAGATGTTGGGGTCGAAGATGATGTCTTCCGGCGGGAAGCCCACCTTCTCGGTGAGCAGCTTGTAGGCGCGCGCGCAGATCTCGGTCTTGCGCGCATAGGTGTCGGCCTGGCCGGTTTCATCGAACGCCATCA
>NZ_DASRXF010000073.1:0-17233 GCF_035654295.1 Noviherbaspirillum sp.
GCGAGATAGCGCGTGCCGAACAGCTTGCCGACGAGGCCGGCGGTGGGCGGCACCGTTGCCAGCCAGGTGAAGCCGAGCGCGGCGGCGAAGATGTAGAAGGTCCATTCGGTCTTCGGCGCAAGCAGGTAGATCACGATCATCACGGCGCGGCTGCCGTACATGGCGGCCAGGAGATACTTCATCCGCATGCGGGAAGACAGCGCGCCCGCAGTCAGACTGCCGGCGATGTTGAACAAGCCGATCAGCGCGAGCGCGGTGGCGGACACGCCGGCAGGCAGGCTGCACAGCGCCACTTCGCCCGGCAAATGGGTGACGAGGAAAGCGATGTGGAAGCCGCAGGTGAAAAAGCCTGCGTGCAGCAACAGGTAGCTCGGGTCGCGCAGTGCGATCTTCAGCTGCTGCTTCAGGCCGACGTGCGAAGGATCGGCTGCCTGCGGCTGGGATGCAGGCGCACTGCGGCGGCGCAGCGGCCATGCAAGCGGAATGGTCAGCAGCGTCGTGGCCGCCATGGTCAGCATCGCCGCCACCCAGCCCGCGCCGTTGATGATCGCTTGCATGAGCGGCGCGAAGACGAACTGGCCGAAGGAGCCGCCCGCATTGATGAAGCCCGCGGCAAACGCACGGCGTTCGGCGGGAAGGCGCTGCGACGTGGCGCCGATCAGGATCGAGAAACTGCCCGCGCCGGCGCCCGCCGCGCTCAGGATCCCGAGCGTCATCAGCAAGCCCCACTGGGAGTCCATGAACGGCGTGAGTGCGGTGCCGACGGCCAGCATGATGGCGCCGGCGACAATCACCTTGCCCGGCCCGTGCTTGTCCGCGATCGCGCCGAAGATCGGCTGCGACGCACCCCACATGAACTGGCCGACCGCCATCGCGAAGCTGATCGACACGATGCCGAGGCCGGTCGAAGTATTGATGGGTGAGACGAACAGCCCGGTAGTCAGGCGCGCGCCCATGGTGATCATCAGGATCGCCGCCGCCGCCAGGGTCAAGAGCCACGCCGCGCGCGGCGTCATTTCAGTCTGGTTTTGCATCCTTCCTCCTTGCGCCCGGCGCATCAGATGTATATGCATATATTCGCGAATCGATTATAGTGTATGTACATCCTTTTTGTGCACTGCGCTGAAAAATACCTGCTTTTACCCCCACCATCACGCGAGACAAGTAATGAACCTGCAAGAACCCTTGAAAGAGTGGCAAGCCGACGAGGCTGCCGTGCGTCCCTCCCTGATGCCGGCCGGCGTGGCCTCCCGCGAGCAATTGCGCGAGCACGCCGGTGTGGATTTCCTGCGCGGCATCATGCGGGGCGAACTGCCGCCCGCGCCCATCGCCGAGCTGCTGGACTTCGTCCCTGTGAAGGTGGAGCCCGGCCTCGTGGTGTTCCAGGGAACGCCCGGGCCGCAGCACTACAACCCCATCGGCTCGGTACACGGAGGCTACGCGGCCACGCTGCTCGACTCCTGCGTCGGCTGCGCCATCCACAGCCTGCTCCCCGCCGGCAAGGGCTACACCACGCTGGAGCTGAAGATCAACTTCGTGCGCGCGCTGACCGACAAGACCGGCCCGATCCGTGCCGAAGGCAAGGTCATCCATCTCGGCGGCCAGGTCGCAACGGCCGAAGGGCGCATCGTCGACGCGCAAGGCAAGCTGTACTCGCACGCCACCACGACCTGCCTCGTGTTCCCCATCTAAGCGGACATGCAGCCGGGAGACCCGGCTGCATCGCTTCGTTACAACTGCGTGGCCCCGCCGTCGACATAGATGGTCGACCCAGCCATGTACGAAGATTCCGGCGACAGCAGGAAGGCAACGGCTGCTGCCACCTCTTCCGGCTTGCCGTAGCGCTTCATCGGATTGCTTTCCTTGATCCGCGCGACCATCCCCGCCGCCGCCTCCTTCGGTATGCCGCCGGTGCGCTGCCAGATCGGCGTCTCGACGGGGCCGGGACTCACGGCATTCACGCGGATGCCGCGTCCGAGCAGTTCACCCGAGAAGGTGCGCGCCATCGAACGTACCGCCGCCTTCCCGGCCGAATAGACCGCCGTCATCGGCGACCCCGTCTCCTGCGCGACCGACGCGTTCACGACAACAGCCGAACCGGCAGCCAGCAGGGGAATCGCCTTCTGGATCGTGAAGAACACGCCCTTGACGTTGGTATTCATCAGCGTGTCGTAGGTCGCCTCGGTCACCGTCTCGATCGGTTGGAAAGTCGCGATCCCGGCGTTTGCGAACAGCCCATCTAGCCGGCCGTACCGCTCGCGGATGCCGGCATACAGGCGATCGAGATCGCCCAGGCTCGTCACATCCGCAACAACGCCGTTCGCATTGGCACCGATCGCCTCGACGGCCGCATCCAGGCTGTTGCGGTCGCGGCCGGTGATGATCACCTTGCCGCCCTCCTCCGCCACCCGTTTCGCCGTCGCCAGACCGATGCCGCTGTTGCCGCCGGTGACCAGCACGACTTTGTCCTTGAATCTCATTTGCATTCCTTTCAGAAGAAAAAGCGATCCCCGGAGCGGTCCCAGTCACTCCCGTGTCGCAGATCGATAGTGAAATCCGGCAAAACCGCGCCGGCTCATAATCATGATGACTATCATGATTAAATTTATTATGATGGCCATCATGTATAAAGTCAAGGATGGATCATGAAAGTCTCACGCGAGCAGATGGCGGTTAATCGCGAGCGCATCCTGGAGGCGGCCGGCAGGCTGTTCCGCGAACGCGGATTCGACAACGTCGGGGTCGCCGACGTGATGCGGGAAGCGGGCATGACGCATGGCGCGTTCTACGGTCATTTCGCCTCGAAGGAAGCACTGGCCGCGGAAGCGGCGGCGCATGCGCTGGAAAAGACCACGGCGCGATGGAACGAAATTCTCGACAGTGCAGGCGAGCGCGGATTGCGCGAGATCGTCGACAGCTACCTGTCGCCGAAGCACCGCGACGCGCCCGGAGGGGGCTGCGCGATCGCATCCCTCGGTGCGGAAGTGTCGCGGCAGGAATCCGAACTGCGCGAAGCCTTTGCCGGGGAAATCGGGCAGATGCTGGAGGCGCTGGCGGCGTACATGCCGGGGAATTCGCAGGAACATCGGAAGGAACAGGCGATGGCCTTGCTGGCGCAGATGGTCGGGGCGATTGTAATCAGCCGGGCGCTGGGGAGGAAGGCGATGTCGGATGAGGTGCTGGCGGCGGCGCGGAAGGCGGTGAAGTTGGGGTCTTGATGCAGAGGCATCAGAATATCGGCCGGCCCAAAACAAAATGCGGGTTAGCAGCTTTTGACTGCTAACCCGCATCGATACTGGTGCTGATGAGAGGAGTCGAACCTCCGACCTACTGATTACGAATCAGTTGCTCTACCAACTGAGCTACATCAGCGAAAACGCGCATTTTACCAAAAAAAGTTACTGCTCCGCTAGTGCGGGGGTAATTCCCCTTCTTTCCTTAAAGACATCACCCCCGGAAACATCACTCCGCGTGGTAGCTCGTCACCCGCTCCACCTCGCTGCGCGAGCCCAGGAACACGGCCACGCGTTCGTGCAGTTTCTGCGGCTGGATGTCGAGGATGCGCTGCTTGCCGTTGGTGGCGGCGCCGCCGGCCTGTTCGACGATGAAGGCCATGGGATTGGCTTCGTACATCAGGCGCAGCTTGCCCGGCTTGTCCGGTTCGCGGGCGTCGGCCGGGTACATGAAGATGCCGCCGCGGTTGAGGATGCGGTGCACGTCGGCGACCATGGACGCGATCCAGCGCATGTTGAAGTTCTTCTGGCGCGGGCCGGTTTCGCCGGCGAGCATTTCGTCAACGTAGCGCTTGACCGGCGGGTACCAGTGGCGGGCGTTGGAGGCGTTGATCGCGAATTCCTTCGTTTCCGTGGGTATGCGCATGTCGCGCTGGGTGAGGACCCAGGAGCCCATCTCGCGGTCGAGCGTGAAGCAGTTGACGCCGTTGCCGGTGGTGAGCACGAGCACCGTCTGCGGGCCGTACACAGCGTAGCCGGCTGCGACCTGCTTGGCGCCGCACTGGAGGAAATCCTTTTCGGTCGGGTCGGCCATGCCTTCCGGCGCCTTCAGCACTGAGAAGATGGTGCCGATCGAGACGTTGACGTCGATGTTGCTGGAGCCGTCGAGCGGATCGAACAGGAGCAGGTATTCGCCCTTGGGATAGCGATTGGGGATGGGGAAGATTTCTTCCATCTCTTCCGAGGCCATGGCGGCGAGGTGGCCGCCCCACTCATTGGCTTCGAGGAGCATTTCGTTGGAAATGACGTCGAGCTTTTTCTGCACTTCGCCCTGCACGTTTTCGCTGCCGGCGCTGCCGAGCACTTCGCCCAGCGCGCCCTTGCTGACGGCGTGGCTGATGGTCTTGCAGGAACGCGCGACCACTTCGATCAGCAGGCGCAGTTCGGCGGGGATGTTGTTGTAGAGACGCTGTTCTTCCACTAGGTACTGCGTCAGGCTGACTCTTTTCATGGATTTTTCCGGTAAGTGCTTGATGGTTAGTTGGATAGGGATTTGGTAATGACTTCGAGCACGTCCTTCGACAGGTCCTTGGTGCGGGCGACCTTCTTCAGGGCGGCATGCATCTTTTCCTGCAGGGCGGGCGCGTACTTGCGCCAGCGGTCAAGGCTGCGGGCCAGGCGCGCGGCGACCTGCGGGTTGATCGCGTTGAGGGCGATCACCTGGTCGGCCCAGAAGGCGTAGCCGCTGCCGTCCACCGCGTGGAACTGCGACGGGTTGCCGTTGCAGAAGCTGAAGATCAGGCTGCGCGCACGGTTCGGGTTCTTGAGCGTGAAGGCCGGGTGCTTCATCAATTCGCGCACAGCGGCGGCGTCGGTGGTGCGGGCCATCGCCTGCAGCGCGAACCATTTGTCGATGACCAGGGCTTCCCGCTCGAATTCCTTGTAGAAGCTTTGCAGGGCGTCTTCGCGGCCCGGTGCGCTGCTGTTGGCCAGGGCGCCCAGTGCGGCAATGCGGTCGGTCATGTTGTTCGCATTGTCGTACTGGGTCTGCGCGAGGTGGTGCGCTTCGGCGTCGTCGTTTTCGAGGATGTAGGACAGCGCGAGGTTTTTCAGTCCGCGCTTGCCGGCGGAGATCGGGTCGGGGCTGTAGGTGCCGGGTGTGCGATTGGCCTGGTAGGCGACCATCCAGTCCACGCGCAGGCCGGAGGCGAGCGAGCGGCGCAGGAAGCGGCGCACGGCGTGGATGGCGTGCGGGTCGATGACTTCCATCTGTTCCGCGACAACGGTTTCGGCGGGCAGGGTGAGCGCCAGTTCGCGGAAGGCGGCATCGAGCCCGTTGTTGTTGAGCGTGGCGCGGAAGGCGTCGTTCAGTACGTTTTCCTCGAGCTCGGCATCGCTCAGCGCCTGGTTGTTTTGCACCGCTTCCGTCAGCGACAGCATGCGGCGCATGGCCAGGCGTTGCCCGGCTTCCCAGCGGTTGAAGGCGTCGCTGTCGTTGGCCATGAGGAAGGCAAGTTCCTCGTCGGTGTATTCGATGTCGAGCACGACCGGCGCGGAGAATCCGCGCAGCACCGAGGGCACCGGGCGTTCCGCGACCTGCTTGAAGCGGAAGGTCTGCGTGGCTTCCGTGAGTTCCAGCACCATGGTTTGCGGGGCAGTGTCCTGCTCTGCGCCTTCGAGCTGCAGCGGGATGTCCTTGCCGCGTGCATCGAGCAGGCCGATCGCGACAGGAATATGGAAGGGCTGCTTGACGCCCTGGCCCGGTGTGGGCGGGCAGGATTGCGTCAGGGTGACGGCATAGGTCTGCGCTTCGGCGTCGTATTCCGTTTCCACCTTCACGCGCGGCGTGCCGGCCTGGCTGTACCACAGCTCGAACTGTTTCAGGTCGCGGCCGTTGGCGTCGGCCATCGCGCGGCGGAAGTCGTCGCATTCGACCGCCTGCCCGTCGTGGCGCTGGAAGTAGAGGTCCATGCCCTTGCGGAAGCCGTCGCGGCCGAGCAGGGTCTGGTACATGCGGACCACTTCCGCACCCTTTTCGTAGATCGTGACGGTGTAGAAGTTGTTGATCTCGACGTAGGAGTCGGGGCGCACCGGGTGCGCCATCGGGCCGGCGTCTTCGGGGAACTGGGCCTGGCGCAGCACGCGCACGTCCTCGATGCGCTTGACCGCGCGGCCGCTGTCGGAGCCGATCAGGTCGGCCGAGAATTCCTGGTCGCGGAAGACGGTGAGGCCTTCCTTGAGCGAAAGCTGGAACCAGTCGCGGCAGGTGACGCGGTTGCCGGTCCAGTTGTGGAAATATTCGTGGCCGACGACGGATTCGATGCCCGCGTAGTCGGTGTCGGTGGCGAGGCGCGGATTGGCGAGCACGAACTTGGTGTTGAAGATGTTCAGGCCCTTGTTTTCCATCGCGCCCATGTTGAAGTCGCTCACGGCGACGATCATGAAGCGGTCGAGGTCCAGTTCCAGCCCGAAGCGTTCCTCGTCCCAGCGGATGCTGTTCTTGAGCGAATCCATCGCGTGCTGGGTCTTGTCGAGGTTGCCCTCTTCCACCCACACCTGCAGCAGCACTTCGCGTCCGGACTTGAGGGTATAGGTTTCTTCCTGACATACCAGATTGCCCGCAACGAGTGCGAACAGGTAGGACGGCTTCCTGAACGGGTCTTCCCACAGCGCATAGTGCCGGCCATCGCCGAGGTCGCCCTGCTCAACCAGGTTGCCGTTGGACAGCAGCACCGGATATTTTTCCTTGTCGGCACGCAGCATCACGGTGTACTTCGCCATCACATCGGGGCGGTCGGGGAAGTAGGTGATCTTGCGGAAGCCTTCCGCCTCGCATTGCGTGAAGAAGTTGCCGTTGGACACATAGAGGCCCATCAGCGACGTATTCATGTTCGGATGCGTGACGGTTTCGATCTCGAGCGTGAACTTGTCGGGCGGGTTGAAGATTTCCAGCGTGCCGCGGCCGAGCGCGTAGGCGCGCTTGGACAGCGCCTTGCCGTTCATGCGCAGTTGCTCCAGGCGCAAGGCTTCGCCGTACAGCACGAGGCTCTTGTTCGGGCTGTCGGGATTGCGGCGCATGGTCATGCGGGTGGCGACGTGGGTAGCTTCCGGATCAAGGTCGAAACCCATTTCGACCGTGTCGACCCAATGGCTGGGCGGCGTGTAATCCTTGCGGTAAATCGTCTGGGGAGTATCGGTGCGCATAAGCTGGTAGCCGGGTGATAATGGTGCAAACTGCTATTTTACCAACCGACAGCGGGCAGGACCCATCGCCATGAAATCATCCTTTGCGCTTTTCGTAGTTGCCATTACAGCATTGCTGGCCGCCTGCACCCAGGAGCAGCAGAACCAGATCAGCCGGGGCGTGCAGAACTGGACCGGCACCAACGGCGTGCTCGAAGTGTACGCAGGCGACAAGCTGGTGCGTCGCTTCATCCGCGTGGACAAGATTTCAACGGCGCTCGGCACCGACGACAACCGGCCGCGCCCTTACCGCTACGGTTACGGCGTGCTGGACGAGAACCTGAACATGGCGGCCGATGCCGGCGAAAAGAAGGTGTATTTCGAAGTCAGCGACTACGGCTCGAATTACATCTTCTTCGAAAGCCCCAGGTGAGTTACAAAAATTTACGGATTTTTTTCCACGCGTCCAGACCTAATTTCTACACTGACATCGAACCGAATCCGCTGGAGGGAATCATGAGAGCACTGCTGTCCGCCTGTATCCTGGCCGTCAGCACCCTGGTTGCGGGCTGCGGCACGATCATCCGCAGCGACGTGACCAGTTTCCACGAATGGCCGGACACCTTGCCCGACAAGTCCTATGTCTTCGAGCGCACGAAGGAACAGAACGACAGCCTCGAATACCGGAACTACGAAAACCTGGTGCGCAACGAGTTGAACAGGCTGGGCTTCAGCGAGGCGCCGAGCGGGACCCGGCCGGCGCTGAAGGCGGCGCTCAGCTACAGCATCAATGGGCGCGACGTGCGCGAGGTGTACCCGGTGGTGGTTCACCCCTATCCTTACTGGTATGGGCCGGCGTGGCGCGGCCACTATTGGCCGCACCATCCGTTCTACAGTCCCTTCTACGATCCGTTCTGGTACGGGCCGCCGATCGTCGAGCAGCGGGTGTCGCAGTACCAGCTGTTCAACCGGCAGCTGCGCGTGTCGCTGGCGCGCATGGCGGATAACAAGAAGCTGTTCGAGACGACGGTGGTGAGCGAAGGAACGAATCCTTCGCTGGCGACGGTCATGCCTTATATGGTGCGCAGCGCGTTTGCGGAGTTTCCGGGGCAGAATGGGGTGCCGCGGAGGATTGAGTTAAAGATGGAATAGTGGGGGCGTTGGCTCGCCGGCGTTGCGGTTCTTTATTTGCATGGTGGGTTTCGCTGCACTCTACCCCCCCTACGGTTCTGTATAGAGGACGGTAGGGTGGGTAGCGCGTGAGCGAAACCCACCATGCGCACCGCTCAGACGGTAGGGTGGGTAGAGCGCAGCGAAACCCGCCAATCATCTACGAATACAGCGCTTCCGAAATGAAGGTCACCGCAACGATCACCAGCACCGCACCCCCGAGGATGAGCAGCAGGCGTCCGAACTTCGGCGCGCCGTCGCTGCCTGTCGGCTGTTCAGGCGGGTGGTTCATCGGGTTGTCGCGGTCGTCGTTCATGGCAGGAGGATGGTGGAGCCGGTGGTCTTGCGTGCTTCCAGGTCGCGGTGCGCCTGGCCGACATCCTTGAGCGCATAACGCTGGTTGATGTCGATCTTCACCTTCCCGCTCGAGACCATGCCGAACAGATCGGCGGCCATGATGTCGAGATCCTCGCGCTTCGCGGTGTAGGAGAACAGCGAGGGACGCGTGATGAACAGCGAGCCGCGCGACGCGAGCTCATTCAGGGTGAACGCCGGGACCGGGCCGGATGCGCTGCCGAAGCTGACCATCATGCCGAGCGGCGACAGGCAGTCGAGCGAACCGGTGAATGTGTCCTTGCCGATCGAATCGTAGACGACCGGCACGCCCTTGCCGCCGGTGATTTCCTTGACGCGCTCGACGAAATTTTCCGTGTTGTAGTTGATGGTGTGCGTGCAGCCGTGCGCTTTGGCCAGCGCGGCCTTTTCATCCGAACCGACGGTGCCGATCATGGTCACGCCGATTGCGCGCGCCCACTGGCAGGCGATCAGGCCGACGCCGCCCGCGGCCGCGTGGAACAGGATGGTCTCGCCGCCCTTGAGCGGGTAGGTGCGGCGGAACAGGTATTGCACGGTGAGCCCTTGCAGCATCATCGCCGCGCCGGTCTCGAAGTCGATCGAATCCGGCAGCTTGACGAGGATCGAAGCCGGCATCACGCGCAGCTCCGCATAAGCGCCCGTGGGACGGCCTGCATAGGCAACGCGGTCGCCGGGCTTTACGTGCGTGACGCCCTCGCCCACCGCTTCCACCACGCCCGAGCCTTCCATGCCCAGCCCGGCCGGCAGCGGCTGCGGATAGGCGCCGGTGCGGAAATAGACATCGATGTAGTTCAGTCCGCAGGCCATCTGGCGCACGCGCGCCTCGCCCGGGCCGGGTTCGCCGACCTCGACGTCGACGTACTCCATCACCTCCGGTCCGCCGACCGCATTGATTCGAATTGCCTTTGCCATGTTTTCTCCCTAATTATGGGTGTGGTGGTGATGCGGAACCAGCTGCGACAGCAGCAGCCGCGCCGATGTGATGTTGGTCGCGCACGGAACGTTGTGCACGTCGCAGGCGCGCACCAGCGCATTGATGTCCGGCTCGTGCGGCTGCGGCGTCATGGGGTCGCGCAGGAAAATCACGCAGTCGATCTTGCCCTCGACCAGTTCGGCGCCGATCTGCAGGTCGCCGCCGTACGGACCCGACAGCTTGCGTTCGATGGTCAGCCCGACTTCGTCATGCAGGCGCTTGCCGGTGGTGCCGGTCGCGACGAGTATGCACTGGCGCAACAGGTCCGCGAACTCGGCGGCGAGCTCGACGATCTCGTCCTTCTTCTGGTCGTGGGCAATGAGCGCGATGCGCTTTTTCACTTCGCCTCCGTATTCAGAATGTTCCGGGGTAGTTGCCGCCGTCGAGCAGCACGTTCTGGCCCGTCATGTAGCTGGCGTGCACACTGCACAGGAATGCACAAACCGCGCCAAACTCGGCGGGATTGCCGAAACGCTGCGCGGGAATCTGCTGGCGGCGCGCCTCGAAGACATCGTCCACGCTCTTGCCTGTCGTCGCTGCGGCGGAGCCCAGCGTTTTCTTCAGGCGGTCGGTATCGAACTGGCCGGGCAGCAAGTTGTTGATGGTGACATTGTGAGCGACGGTTTTTCTGGCGATGCCGGCGACGAAGCCGGTCAGGCCGGACCGCGCGCCGTTGGACAGGCCGAGGATGTCGATCGGCGCCTTCACCGCGCTGGAAGTGATGTTGATAATGCGCCCGAAACGGCGGGCGATCATGCCGTCCACCGTGGCCTTGATCAGCTCGATGGGCGTGAGCATGTTGGCGTCGAGCGCGGCGATCCAGTTCTCGCGCGTCCAATTGCGGAAGTCGCCCGGCGGCGGCCCGCCGGCATTGGTGACGAGGATATCCGGCTGCGGGCAGGCAGCCAGCGCTTGCGCCCGGCCCTCGGGCGTCGTGATGTCGCAGGCGACGGCCGTGATGGTGGCGCCGGTTTTCTGGCGGATCTCCTGCGCCGCCGCTTCCAGGGCTTCAGCGGTGCGCGCGACGATGGTCACGTGCACGCCTTCGGCGGCGAGCGCTTCCGCGCAACCGCGCCCCAGTCCCTTGCTGGCGCCGCAGACCAGCGCGTGTTTTCCTGCAATTCCCAAATCCATGTTTCTTCCTATGCTCGCTGTCGGAATGAAAAATGCGCTTCCGCATGGCGTGCCAGTGCATGTTGCCGGCAAAATGGGTGCGGAAGGACATCCGGCGATTGTACGCCGGACATGAATTTCTTACATGGAGCGGACTACTTCTTCAGGATCGAGCCGAGCACGCCGCGAATGATCTCGCGCCCGACCTGCGAGCCGATGCTGCGCGCGGCCGATTTGATCATGGCTTCCACCATCGTGTCCTTGCGGCGGCCGACGCCGCCTCCGCCGAACAGGCCGCCGAGCGCATCGCCGAAACCGCCGCCGGAATGCGTCTGTTCCTCCGCCGGGGCAGTTGCCTTGCCCTTGCCTTTCGCGGGCTTCACATCCTCCGCAGCCGGCATTTCCTTCTCGACACGGCCCTTCAGCTTTTCGTAGGCGGACTCGCGGTCGACGGATTTTTCGTACACGCCGGCCACGACCGAACTGGCCATGATTTCCTTGCGCTCATCGTCCGTGACGGGGCCGATCTGCGATGCGGGCGGAATGATGTAGGCGCGCTCGACGATGTTCGGGCGTCCTTTTTCATCGAGGAAAGACACCAGTGCTTCGCCCACGCCGAGTTCGGTGATCACCTGCGCGGTATCCAGCTTCGGATTCGGCCGGAAGGTTTCCGCGGCCGCCTGCACCGCCTTCTGGTCGCGCGGCGTGAAAGCACGAAGCGCGTGCTGCACGCGGTTGCCGAGCTGGCCGAGCACGGTGTCGGGAATGTCGAGCGGATTCTGCGTGACGAAATACACGCCCACGCCCTTGGAGCGGATCAGGCGCACCACCTGCTCGATCTTTTGCAGCAAGGCCTTGGGCGCCTCGTCGAACAGCAGGTGTGCCTCGTCGAAGAAGAACACCAGCTTCGGCTTGTCGAGGTCGCCGACCTCGGGCAGGTGCTCGAACAGTTCGGCCAGCATCCAGAGCAGGAACACCGCGTACAGGCGCGGAGCATGCAGCAGCTTGTCGGCGGCGAGGATATTCACCACGCCTTTGCCGCCCGCATCGGTCTGCATGAAATCGAGGATGTTGAGCATCGGCTCGCCGAAGAACTTGTCGCCGCCCTGCTCCTCGATGGCAAGCAGGCCGCGCTGGATGGCGCCGACGCTGGCGGGAGAAATGTTGCCGTACTCCGCCTGCAGCTCGCCGGCGTTCTCCGCCACGTTCTGCAGCATCGCGCGCAGGTCCTTGAGGTCGAGCAAGAGCATGCCGAGATCGTCGGCCACCTTGAACACCAGCTGCAGCACGCCTTCCTGCACTTCGTTCAGGTTCAGCATGCGCGCAAGCAGCAGCGGACCGAGGTCGGAAACCGTGGCGCGCACCGGGTGGCCTTTCTCGCCGAATACGTCCCAGAACGTGACCGGGCAGGCCGACCACTTCGGCTCATCCAGTTTCAGCAGGTCGAGCCGTTCCTTGATGCGCGGCGCAGGCGAACCCGGGCGCGCGAGGCCCGACAGATCACCCTTGACGTCGGCCATGAAGACCGGCACGCCGATCTCCGACAGCGCCTGTGCCAGCGCTTGCAACGTCACCGTCTTGCCGGTGCCTGTCGCGCCCGTGATACAGCCGTGGCGGTTGGCGAGGTTGGACAGCAGGGCAAGTTCATGCTCCTGGTTCTTGGCGATAAGTAGACTTTTGGACATTGTTTTATGGACTTTCCGGCAAGTTTTGGGAGGGGGCGATATGGTAAAATTGTAGATTGGTTTTCGGACGGGCACCCACCTATTTTGAATCGGATCCTGCGGTGCCGCCGCCCTTCCTCGTTCACTTCCAAGAAAGAAATACCATGGCTGGACACAGTAAATGGGCCAACATCAAGCACAAGAAAGCCGCGGCTGACGCCAAGCGCGGCAAGATCTGGACGCGTCTCATCAAGGAAATCACGGTCGCGGCCCGCCTCGGCGGTGGCGACATCGACAGCAATCCGCGCCTGCGCCTGGCGGTGGAAAAGGCGGCCGACGCCAACATGCCGAAGGACAACGTGGCGCGCGCAGTGCAGCGCGGCACCGGCGGCCTGGAAGGCGCGAACTATGAAGAAATCCGCTACGAAGGTTACGGCATCAACGGTGCCGCGATCATCGTTGACTGCATGACCGACAACCGCGTGCGCACGGTGGCCGAAGTGCGCCATGCATTCAGCAAGTTCGGCGGCAACATGGGCACCGAAGGTTCGGTGGCCTTCCTGTTCAAGCATTGCGGCCAGCTGTTCTTTGCACCGGGCACCGATGAAGACAAGCTGATGGAAGCGGCGCTCGAAGCCGGCGCCGAAGATGTCGTTACCGACGACGAAGGCGGCATCGAAGTGCTTACCGCCCCGAACGATTTTTCCGCCGTCAAGGATGCGCTGGAAAAGGCGGGTTTCAAGGCGGAAATGGCGGAGATCGTGATGAAGCCGTCCACCGAGACCGTGTTCACCGGCGACGACGCGGTGAAGATGCAGAAACTGCTCGACGCGCTGGAGAATCTCGACGACGTGCAAGAGGTCTACACCAACGCGGTTATCGAAGAATAAACGCCGTCTCGTTCTGTCTTTCGTTTTACCCGTTTCACAAGTAAATTGGGGAGTGCAGCCTGAATCGCTGCGCTCCCATTAACGTTTTCGATATCTCCATGAAAATTCTGGTAGTCGGTTCAGGCGGCCGCGAACATGCCCTGGCTTGGAAGCTCGCGCAATCCGAGCGGATTCAAATGGTTTATGTTGCTCCGGGCAATGGCGGCACTGCGTCCGATGCGCGCCTGCAGAACGTCGACATCACCGATCCGGGCTGGCTGGCGCAGTTTGCGATCAAGGAAAACGTCGCCTTTACCGTCGTCGGCCCCGAAGCGCCGCTGGCCGCGGGCATCGTCAACACCTTCCGCGAGCAGGGCTTGAAGATCTTCGGCCCGACCAGGGAAGCCGCGCAACTGGAAAGCTCCAAGGACTTCGCCAAGGCCTTCATGAAGCGCCACCGCATCCCGACCGCGGACTATCAGACTTTTTCCGATGTGCAGGCCGCGCGCAAGTACATCAACCAGAAAGGCGCCCCGATTGTGATCAAGGCCGACGGCCTGGCCGCGGGCAAGGGCGTCGTCGTGGCGATGACCGTCGACGAGGCGCATGCCGCAGTCGAGATGATGTTGTCCGACAACAAGCTGGGCGATGCCGGTGCGCGCGTGGTGATCGAGGAATTCCTGGCCGGTGAAGAAGCCAGCTTCATTGTGATGGTGGACGGCAAGCACGTGCTGCCGCTGGCAACCAGCCAGGACCACAAGCGCCTCAAGGATAACGACGAAGGCCCGAACACCGGCGGCATGGGCGCCTACTCGCCCGCGCCGATCGTGACGCCGTCGCTGCATGCGCGCGTGATGCGCGAGATCATCAACCCGACCGTGCTCGGCATGCAGAAGGACGGCATTCCGTACACCGGTTTCCTCTATGCCGGCCTGATGATCGACGCCAAGGGCAATCCGAAAACGCTGGAATTCAACTGCCGCATGGGCGATCCGGAAACCCAGCCCATCATGGCCCGTCTGAAGACCGACCTGGTGAGCGTGATGGAGCACGCGGTCGACGGCACGCTCGACGAAGTCGAACTCGAATGGGACCGCCGCACCGCACTGGGCGTGGTCATGGCCGCCGCCGATTATCCTGAGTCGCCCCGCAAGGGCGACGTGATCAGCGGTATCCCGGCCGAAACGCCGGACTGCGTGACTTTCCACGCCGGCACCACGATGGCGGGCGGCAAGCTGGTGACCTCCGGCGGGCGCGTGCTATGCGTGGTCGGTCTTGGTGACAGCGTGCGCATCGCGCAGAAAAATGCGTATGACGCGGTGGACAGCATCCGCTTCGACGGCGCGCAGTTCCGGCGCGACATCGGCTGGCGTGCGCTGAAGCGGCACGGGCAGTAAACCTTTGCGGGCGTCCGCAGGCGGGACGTAGCCGCCGATCTTCTGCAACACTTCCCACGTCATTCCGGCGAAGGCGGGAATCCAGCGGCGTTAAAGACACTGGATTCCCGCCCTCGCCGGAATGACGGGGGGAAGTGAGGCGGCAACATGAAAGAAGGCGCCCGCCCGCGGAGTGACGGCGCCTGCGTGTCCCCCCTCCCCCACAGTACAATCACCCGATCGCAATCCACCCCAAGCCACCCATGACCACCTCGCCCGACACCGTCAAAGCCTACCTGCTCGGCCTGCAGCAGCGCATCGTCGCCGCGCTCGAACAGGTAGACGGCAAGCAATTCATCGTCGACCAGTGGGAACGCCCGCACGGCACCAGCCCGATCAAGGGCGGGGGCATTTCGCGCATCCTCGAGGAAGGCAATGTGCTCGAACGTGGCGGCATCGGCTTCTCGCACGTCAGTGGCACCAGCCTGCCGCCCACCGCGGCAGCAAACCGCCCGGAGATCGCCGGCCGCAGCTGGGAAGCGATGGGCGTGTCGCTGGTGCTCCACCCGCGCAACCCTTATGCGCCGACCTCGCACATGAATGTGCGCTTCTTCACCGCGACCAAGGAAGGCGAGGAGCCGGTATGGTGGTTCGGCGGCGGCATGGACCTCACGCCCTACTACGGCTTCGAGGAAGATGCGCAGCACTTCCACCAGGTGTGCAAGGATGCGCTCGCCCCCTTCGGCGATGGCCTGCACCCGCGCTTCAAGCAGTGGTGCGACGATTACTTCTACCTGAAGCACCGCCAGGAACCGCGCGGCGTGGGCGGCATTTTCTTTGACGACTTCCATGAACTCGGCTTCGAGCAAAGCTTCGCCATGCTGCGCAGCGTGGGCGACGGCTTCATCGATGCCTACGTGCCGCTCCTGCAGCGCCGCAAGGACATGCCCTACGGCGAGCGCGAGCGCGACTTCCAGGCCTACCGGCGCGGGCGCTATGTGGAATTCAACCTCGTGCTCGACCGCGGCACGCTGTTCGGGCTGCAGTCGGGCGGGCGCACCGAATCGATCCTGATGTCGATGCCGCCGGTCGTGAAGTGGCGCTACGACTGGAAGCCCGAGCCGGGCACGCCGGAAGCGAAGCTGTACACCGACTTCCTCACACCGCGCGAATGGGTGTGAGCGCAGACCGCTGCATCGCCGTGCTGGGCGGCAGCTTCGACCCCGTCCACAATGGCCATGTCGCCCTCGCCGGCTACTTCGCCAAACTGCTGCTGCCGGACGAACTGCGGGTGATTCCCGCCGGCCAGCCCTGGCAGAAGCAGGGCCTGCAGACTGCACCGGAACACCGAGCGGAAATGGCGCGCCGGGCCTTCGGGCAACTCGCCGTGCCGGTCGTGGTCGATGACAGGGAGATCCGCCGCACGGGAGCGACCTATACCATCGACACCTTGCGGGAGCTGCGGCAGGAACTCGGGCCGGACGTCTCGATTGCCTTCCTGATCGGCGCGGACCAGTTGCAACAATTGCAAACCTGGAAGGACTGGCAGGCGCTGTTCGAGCACGCGCACCTCTGCGCGGCTTCCCGCCCCGGCTTTCGCGTGGACGATGCGGGAATGGCGCCGGAAGTGGCGCGCGAATTCGCACGGCGGGCGGCGACGCCGGAGCAAATCCGTGGCACACCGAAGGGTTTGGCCTATGTGGCATCACAGCTCGCGATCGATATTTCGGCGACGCAAATCCGTGCTGCCCTCGGGAACGGCGCGGATGTCGCCTCGCTGATCCCGGCCGGGGTGCTAGACTATATAAAACAACACCATCTCTATAGAAACTAATGGACATCAAAAAACTGCAATCCGCCGTCATCGACGCTCTTGAAGACGTGAAAGGTCAAGACATCCGCGTCTACGACACCGTCCATCTGACCAGCATGTTCGACCGCCTGGCCATCGCTTCCGGTACTTCCAACCGCCAGACCAAGGCACTGGCTGCCTCGGTGCGCGACAAGGTCAAGGAAAAGGGCGGCAACGTCGTCAGCATCGAGGGCGAGGAAACCGGCGAATGGGTGCTGGTGGACCTTGGCGACATGGTCGTGCACATCATGCAGCCGGCGATCCGCGACTACTACCGCCTCGAGGAAATCTGGGGCGAGAAGGAAGTGAAGTTCGGCGCCGCCAAGCGCACGGCGAAAAAGACGGCCGCCGCCGCCGAGGATGGCGAAGCCAAACCGGCGCGCAAGCGCTCGACCCACATCGCCGCCAGCCAGACCACGCTGGACGACGACGAGCCGAAGAAGCCGGCCCGCAAGACCGCGGCCCGCAAGACGACGGCCACAAAGACTGCGGCAACAAAGACGACTGCCGCCAAGACCGCAGCCACCAAGACCACCGCACGAAAAACCGCCGCCAGGACCCCAGCCGGAAAGACCGTGAAGGTCGCCGCAACCAAGAGCGCCGCGCCAAGGAAGACAGCCGCCAAACGGACGACCGCCAAATAAGCTGCCATGCAGCTCATCATCGCCGCGGTGGGCCACAAGATGCCCGCCTGGATCGAAGACG
>NZ_DASRXF010000074.1:0-19813 GCF_035654295.1 Noviherbaspirillum sp.
CTGGCGTTGCGCGCCGGCACGCAGGAGGTGCGCCTGCGGGTGGCGGGAGGGCTGACGCGTGCGCGCGCGGGGCAGCGGCTTGCCGTGATGGACATCGGCGCGGCGCAGTGGCGCTTCAACCGGCTCGGACGCTTGTCGCACATCGAGCTGAAGCTGGAATCGGGCATCGGCCGCGGCGCCTTTAAGATGGTGCTGGAAAAGGAATTGCCCGCCGGCCTGCTGGTCACCGAGACCGAGGACCAGGAGGCGCGCACCGCCAACATGTCGCGCGCTTACCGCGTCAATCTCAACATGCTTGCGCTGGTGGCGCTGTTCACCGGCGCCTTCCTGGTGTTTTCGACGCAGGCGCTTTCCGTGCTGCGGCGGCGCAGCCAGCTCGCGCTGCTGCGCGTGGCCGGCATGACGCGCCGCCAGGTGCTCGTGCAAATCCTGGTGGAAGGCGCGGTGCTGGGCGTGAGCGGGTCGCTCGCCGGGCTGGCCGCCGGTTATGCGATTGCCGCCCTCGCCCTCCGGCTGTTCGGCGGCGACCTCGGCGGCGGATACTTTCCCGGCGTGCAGCCGACGGTGCAATTTTCCCTGCCTGCCGCAGCGACCTTTTTCCTGCTTGGCACCGCCGCCGGCCTGCTCGGTTGCGCCAGTCCGGCATGGGAAGCGGCGCGTGCGCGGCCCGCACAGGCACTCAAGTCCGGCAGCGAAGACGTGGCGCTTTCGCGCCTGGCGTCGCCCTGGCCGGCGCTCGTCTGCCTGGCGGCCGGCGGCGCCATGTCACAGTTGCCGCCGGTATTCGAATTGCCGGTGTTCGGCTACCTGTCCATCGCCCTGCTCCTGATCGGCGGCATCGCGCTGATGCCGCGCGTGGCGGCGCTCATGTTCTCACTGCTGTCCCGTCTCGTCGTCCGCCCGGGGACCGGCGCGGTCGCCGCGCTCTCGCTCGGGCGGCTCGCCAATGCGCCCAACCAGGCCTCGATCGCGCTCGGCGGCGTGCTCTCCAGCTTCAGCCTGATGGTGGCGATGGCAATCATGGTCGCGAGCTTCCGCGTGTCGGTGGACGACTGGCTGTCGCAGGTGCTGTCGGCGGACCTGTACGTGCGTTCAGCGGCCGGCGGCAATACGGGGGCCTTCTCCGCGGCCGAGCAGGAAGCCGTCGCGAAGACGCCCGGCGTCGAGCGGGCGGATTTCCTGCGCCTGACGCAACTGGTCATCGATCCTGCCCGCCCGCCGGTCGCCTTGCTGGCGCGGCCGATCGAGGTGGAGCATCCGGCGCGGGTCGTACCCCTGGTCGGCGAATCGGTGGCTGCAAAGGACATCCCGGCGGGTGCCGTTCCTGTGTGGGTGTCGGAAGCCATGACAGACCTGTATGGGTTCCATCCCGGCGAACGGCAACGACTGCCGCTCGCAGGGCAATTGCGCGAAGTATTCGTGGCCGGCATCTGGCGCGACTACGCGCGGCAATCGGGCGCGATCCAGATGCGGCTGGCCGACTACCGCCGGCTCACCGGGGACAACGAGGTCAACGACGCCGCGCTCTGGCTGCAGCCCGATGCAACGACGGGCAAGGTGATGGAAGCGATGCGCGGCCTGCCTTTCGGGGCGGTGCTTGAGTTTTCCGAGCCGGCGGAGATCCGCGCGATCAGCCTGCGCATCTTCGACCGCAGCTTTGCCGTCACCTACTTGCTGGAAGCGGTGGCGATCGTCATCGGCCTGTTCGGCGTGGCGGCGACGTTTTCCGCGCAGACGCTGGCACGCGCCAAGGAATTCGGCATGCTGCGGCACGTCGGCGTCATGCGCCGCCAGATCCTCGCGATGCTGGCGGCCGAAGGCAGCCTGCTGACGCTGCTGGGCATCGTTGTCGGCTTCCTGCTCGGCAGCGCGATCAGCCTCATCCTGGTGTTCGTGGTCAACCCGCAATCCTTCCACTGGACCATGCAGCTGCACATGCCCTGGGGCATGCTGCTCGCGGTCGCGGCGGTGCTGCTGGTATCGGCGGCGCTGACCGCGCTGGCGTCCGGACGCTACGCGGTCTCCGGCGAAGCGGTGCGCGCGGTGAGGGAGGATTGGTGATGCGCCTGTTCATTCTTCGCCTCCTGATACTGCTCGCGCTGGCAATGCCGGCCGCCGCAGCCCCGCCGCAACTCTCGGCCGTCGTCCCCGGCAAGGCCCTGTCGCTGCCCTACGACTTCGGCGCGCACCCCGATTTCCGCACCGAGTGGTGGTACGCCACCGGATGGGTGGAACTGCCCGATGGCAAACCGCTCGGCTTCCAGGTCACCTTCTTCCGCTCGGCGACCGACCACGACGCCGATAACCCCAGCCGCTTCGCGCCGAAGCAGCTCATCATCGCCCACGCTGCCGTCTCTGATCCCGCGGTTGGCAAACTTCTGCATGAACAGAAAAGCGCGCGCGAAGGATTCGGCCGCGCCCATGCGCGCACCGGCAATACCGATGTCAAGCTCGATGCATGGCGCTTTGTCCGCCGCGACGACGGCAGCTACCATGCCAGCATCCCCGCCCGCGACTTCGCGCTCGACCTGGTTCTGACACCGACCCAGCCGCCGATGCTGCAAGGCGAGAACGGATTCTCCCGCAAGGGCCCGAAACCGGGACAGGCCAGCTATTACTACAGCGAGCCCCAGCTCAGGGTGGAAGGCTCCGTAAGCCGCGGCGGCACGGCGGCAAAGGTCAAGGGCCGCGCCTGGCTGGACCACGAATGGTCGACCACGGTGCTCGATCCAGACGCCGCGGGATGGGACTGGATCGGCGCGAACATGGACGACGGTTCGGCGCTGATGGTGTTCCGCATCCGTTTGAAGAATGGCGGCGTGCTCTGGTCGCACGCCGCCCTGCGCGACAAGTCCGGCCGCGTGATGCACTACGGGCCGGATGAAGTACAGTTCCTGCCTCAGCGCAACTGGCGCTCGCCCCGCACCGGCGCCACCTATCCGGTGGCCGTGCAGGTGCGCACCGGCGGCATCACCTGGGACCTGGAGCCGTTGCAGGACGACCAGGAACTCGATTCGCGCCAGTCGACGGGATCGGTCTATTGGGAGGGCGCCGTGCGCATCGAGCGCGACGGCCGTCCGGCCGGGCGCGGCTACCTGGAGCTGACCGGCTATGTGAAACCACTGAAACTATGAACGCGACAAGAGAAGAAAAAAGCAGCATCGCGACGCTCAAGGGCCTCCTGCCCTTTCTCGCCCCCTACCGGAAACAATTCATGCTCGCGGGCGTGGCCCTGGTGATCGCCGCCGCAGCCACGCTCGCCATCCCCTACGCCTTCCGCCGCATGATCGACGCCGGCTTCGGCTCGGGCGGCATGCAGACCGCCGGCCACATCGACGTGTACTTCCTTGCCCTGTTCGCCGTCGCCTGCGTGCTGGCGCTGGCGACTGCCGCACGCTTCTACATGGTGTCCTGGCTGGGCGAGCGCGTGACCGCCGACCTGCGCAGCGCGGTCTACCGCCACGTGGTCGTGCAAAGCCCGCAATTCTTCGAGACTACACAGACCGGCGAAGTCTTGTCGCGCCTGACCACCGACACGACGCTGATCCAGACGCTCGTCGGCACCAGCATTTCGCTGGCGCTGCGCAATACGCTGCTCTTCGCCGGCGGACTGGTGATGCTGTTCGTCACCAGCGCGCGGCTGTCCTCGATCATCATCGTGATGCTGGCCGCGGTGGTGCTTCCCATCGTTCTGTTCGGACGCCGCGTGCGCAAGCTGTCGCGCGATTCGCAGGACCGTGTCGCGGACGCGTCGGCGCTCGCCGGTGAGATCCTCAATGCCATGCCCACCGTGCAGGCGTTCACGCAGGAAAGGAATGAAGCCTCCCGTTTCGGCGGCTCGGTCGAGCGTGCCTTCCATACGGCCTTGCAGCGCATCCGCGCGCGCTCCCTGCTCACGGCAGTCGCCATCCTGCTGGTCTTCGGCGCGATCGTGTTCGTGCTCTGGCTGGGCGCGCATGCGGTCATCCAGGGCAGGATGACGGGCGGCGAGCTTGGCCAGTTCATCCTGTACGCCACTATCGTGGCCGGGGCGACGGGCGCGCTGTCGGAAGTGATGGGCGAAGCGCAACGGGCCGCCGGCGCGGCGGAGCGCCTGCTGGAACTGCTGGTCGTGCGCTCGCCGATCCAACCGCCGGCGGCGCCGCTCCCCCTGCCGGCGCGCGCCGCGAACGGCGCCTCCCTGTCCTTGTGCGACGTGAGCTTCCACTACCCTTCGCGCCCAGGGGCGCCCTCGCTGTCGGGCATATCGCTCGATGTCCGTCCGGGCGAAACGGTGGCCGTCGTCGGCCCCTCGGGCGCGGGCAAGACCACGCTGTTCCAGCTGCTCCTGCGCTTCTACGATCCCCAGCAGGGCAGCATCCTGCTCGACGGCATCGACATCCGCCGGCTCGACCTGCACGCGCTGCGCGGCGCAATCGGCATCGTGCCGCAGGACACGGTGATCTTTTCCGCCGATGCGATGGAGAACATCCGCTATGGCCGCACCGATGCCAGCGATGCGGAAGTGATCGAGGCGGCGCGGCTGGCCGCCGCCCACGACTTCATCGAACGCCTGCCCGACGGCTACCGCTCCTTCCTCGGCGAACGCGGCGTGCGGCTGTCCGGCGGCCAGCGGCAGCGCATCGCGATCGCCCGCGCCCTGCTCAAGAATCCGCCGCTGCTCCTGCTCGATGAGGCGACCAGCGCGCTCGACGCGGAATCGGAACGCCTGGTGCAAGCCGCGCTGGAAGCGGCGATGGCCGGCCGCACGACGCTCGTCATCGCGCACCGCCTGGCCACGGTGCAGCGCGCCGACCGCATCATCGTGATGGAACACGGCCGCATCGTGGAGACCGGCACCCATGCCTCGCTGGTGGCGCAAGGCGGGCTCTATGCCAGCCTCGCCGCATTGCAATTTTCGCAAGGTTGAGCGTGCAGGAATGACACAGTCCGGACGGTGATTTAATTTAAAATAGCGCGACTCAACACACACATTCCCATGCGCCAATACCTCGACTTCATGCGCCATGTCCAAGACCATGGCACCGAAAAAACAGACCGCACGGGCACCGGCACGCGCTCGGTCTTCGGCTACCAGATGCGTTTCAACCTGCAGGAAGGTTTTCCGCTGGTGACGACCAAGAAGCTGCACCTGAAATCCATCATCCATGAACTGATCTGGTTCCTGGCCGGCTCCACCAACATCAAGTACCTGAAAGACAACGGTGTCTCGATCTGGGACGAATGGGCCGACGCCGAAGGCAACCTCGGCCCGATCTACGGCTACCAGTGGCGCTCTTGGCCGGCGCCGGACGGCAGGCACATCGACCAGATCGCGCAGCTGCTCGACCAGATCCGCAACAACCCGGATTCGCGCCGCCTGATCGTCTCGGCCTGGAATGTGGCCGACATCCCGCAGATGAAGCTGCCACCCTGCCATGCGTTCTTCCAGTTCTACGTGGCCGACGGCAAACTGTCTTGCCAGCTCTACCAGCGCAGCGCCGACATCTTCCTCGGCGTGCCCTTCAATATCGCGTCCTACGCGCTGCTGACGCACATGGTGGCCGAGCAGACCGGCCTGGAGGTCGGCGATTTCATCTGGACCGGCGGCGACTGCCACCTCTACTCCAACCACATGGAGCAAGTCCGCGAACAGCTCTCGCGCACGCCCTACCCGCTGCCGAAGCTGGTCATCAAGCGCAAGCCGGAGTCGATCTTCGATTACAGGTTCGAGGACTTCGAGATCGAGGGCTACCAGAGCCATCCGCACATCAAGGCGCCGGTGGCCGTCTGATGGGACACATCACGCTCGTCGTGGCCATCGACGAAAAACGTGGCATCGGGATCGACAACAAGCTGCCCTGGCACCTGCCGGAAGACCTCGCTCACTTCAAGCGCACCACGATGGGCCATCCGATCATCATGGGGCGCAAGACCTTCGATTCGATCGGCCGGCCGCTGCCCAACCGGCGCAACATCGTCATCACGCGCAACCCCGAGTGGATGCGCGACGGCGTCGACGTTGTCTCTTCGCTTGAAGCGGCACTGGCGCTGGTCGGCGATACGCCGTCCTGCGTGATCGGCGGCGGCCAGATCTTCGCCGAAGCGCTGCCGATCGCCCACCGCATGGTGGTGACCGAGATCGGCAAGACCTTCGACTGCGACGCCTTCTTCCCGGAGTTCGACCGCACCCAGTGGAAGGAAGTCGCGCGCGAAACCCACCACTCCGAATCCAACGGATTCGACTACGC
Source organism: Noviherbaspirillum sp. (assembly GCF_035654295.1). Taxonomy (GTDB): domain Bacteria; phylum Pseudomonadota; class Gammaproteobacteria; order Burkholderiales; family Burkholderiaceae_D; genus Noviherbaspirillum. The sequence goes on from NZ_DASRXF010000074.1 coordinate 6,231, forward strand.
CTACGTCACCTACGAACGCAACTAGCGAACGTTACAAGCCGGAAAAGCCGTGAACGGGCGAGCGCCCTTTCCCGGCTGCATCCCCCCCGCCCGGTGCATGCCGGGCGCCGGGCACTCATCTCCTTCCAGTCTGTCTCATTAATCCGTCCGCGGCCGGCCATCGGTAGTTGACCGGTTGCACCATTCCGTCAACGAACAAAAGGAGATCGTCATGGACCAGGAGTCCGCATCATCGCAAGCATGGGGAAAATGGCTGGCCGGCGCGGCACTCGGTGCGGCGGCCATGTATCTGTCCGATCCCGACCGGGGCAAGCGGCGCCGGGCGCTCATCCGCGACAAGATGGTGAGTACCGCGCACCGCTCGGGCGGCGCCATCGGTGTAGCATCGCGCGACCTTGCCAACCGCATGCAGGGCATGCGCGCGAAAACCGGCCGCCTGTTCTCACGGCGCGGCAAGGCGACGGATGACCAGCACCTCATCGAGCGGGTGCGCTCCAAGGTCGGACGCGCGGTATCCCATCCGCACGCGGTGAAGGTGCATGCGCAGGACGGCTGCATCATCCTCAGCGGACCGGTATTTGCGCACGAGAAGGACCAGTTGCTGGAGGCGGTCCGGTCGGTGCCGGGCGTGCGCAGCATTGACGATGCGCTGCAGGCGCACGTGCAGTCCGACGGCGTGCCATCGCTGCAGGGCGAAGGCCGTCCGCGCCAGCTCCACGCGCCCATCCTGCAAGGTAACTGGCCGCCCGCCTGGCGTGCCGCCGCCACGCTGGGCGGCGGGGCGCTCAGCGCCTACGGTCTGCGGCAACGCTCGGTGCTCGGGCTCGCAGCTGCCGCTGTCGGCGTCGGCCTGCTTGCGCGCGGCCTCGCCAACATGCAGGCACGCTCGTACGGCAGGTCGGGCTCGCAATCGATCGAACTGCACAAGACCATCTACATCGACGCCGCGCCCGAGACAGTGTTCGATGCCTGGTCGAATTACGAAAACTTCCCGCAGTTCATGTCGAATGTGCAGGAGGTGCGCGAGATCGGCGACGGACGCTCGCACTGGGTGGTCAGCGGCCCCGCCGGAACGCAGATCGAATGGGATGCCGTCGTGACCGAAAGCGAGCGTCCGCGCACGCTCGCCTGGCGCACCGCCGAGGAAGCGCAGGTCGCGCATACCGGCCGGGTGCGCTTCGAGCCGGATGGCGAAGGCACGCGGGTGCACGTGCACATGACCTACCGGCCGCCGGCGGGCGCGCTGGGCGACGCGGTTGCCACCCTGTTCCACGGCAATCCGAAGAACCAGATGGACGAAGACCTGCTGCGCATGAAGAGCCGTATCGAGGCCAGTGCGCCGGCCAGGGGCGTGAACACGGCCGCCGAGCAGGCGATCTATCCGAGCTGAAGCCATTCCCTGTCCCCGTCACCCCGCCTGCGAGGGGATGACGGGGACCGCCGGCCCGGTATCAAAACAACAATTTTCCCGCATCTTCGCAAAATCGCGGCCGTTTCTCGCACATCCCCGCCATATCTGCGAAAATTCGGTTTTTCTTTTTTTCGGCGCGCAAGCTTTCCCGCCCAGGCGTCTCCCTAGCATTTTGTCCATCCTGGAGACCACATGAAATTTCGCTTCCCCATCGTCATCATCGACGAGGACTTCCGCTCCGAAAACACCTCCGGCCTCGGCATCCGCGCGTTGGCCGAAGCGATGGAAAAAGAAGGCATGGAAGTCCTGGGCGTAACCAGCTACGGTGACCTGTCTCAGTTCGCGCAACAGCAATCGCGGGCATCGGCCTTCATCCTGTCCATCGACGATGAAGAGTTCGGCGGCGGCACCTCCGAAGAAACCGACGCCGCGCTGAAATCGCTGCGCGCCTTCGTCGAGGAGATCCGCTACAAGAACGCCGACATCCCGATCTACCTGTACGGCGAAACCCGCACCTCGCGCCATATCCCGAATGACATCCTGCGCGAGCTGCACGGCTTCATCCACATGTTCGAAGACACGCCGGAGTTCGTCGCGCGCCACATCATCCGCGAGGCCAAGTCCTATCTCGACAGCCTGGCGCCGCCCTTCTTCCGCGCGCTGGTGCATTACGCGAAGGACGGTTCGTATTCCTGGCACTGCCCCGGCCACTCCGGCGGCGTGGCCTTCCTGAAATCGCCGATCGGCCAGATGTTCCACCAGTTCTTCGGCGAGAACATGCTGCGCGCCGACGTCTGCAACGCGGTGGAAGAACTCGGCCAGCTGCTCGACCACACCGGCCCGGTGGCCGCCTCCGAGCGCAATGCGGCGCGTATCTTCAACGCCGACCACTGCTACTTCGTCACCAACGGCACCTCGACCTCGAACAAGATGGTGTGGCACTCCACCGTCGGCCCCGGCGACATCGTCGTGGTGGACCGCAACTGCCACAAGTCCATCCTGCACTCGATCATCATGACCGGCGCGATCCCGGTGTTCCTGATGCCGACGCGTAATCACCTCGGCATCATCGGCCCGATCCCGCTCGAAGAATTCAAGATGGAAAACATCATGAAGAAGATCGAGGCCAACCCGTTCGCGCGCGAAGCGGTGAACAAGAAACCGCGCATCCTGACCATCACGCAGTCGACCTACGACGGCGTGCTGTACAACGTCGAGACGATCAAGGAAATGCTCGACGGGAAGATCGACACCCTGCACTTCGACGAAGCCTGGCTGCCGCACGCGACCTTCCACGACTTCTACAAGAACATGCACGCCATCGGCAAGGACCGCCCGCGCGCCAAGGAATCGCTGATCTTCTCCACACAGTCCACGCACAAGCTGCTGGCCGGCCTGTCGCAGGCTTCGCAGATCCTGGTGCGCGATTCGCAGACGGTGAAGCTCGACCAGGACATGTTCAACGAAGCCTACCTGATGCACACCTCGACCTCGCCGCAGTACGCGATCATCGCTTCCTGCGACATCGCCGCGGCGATGATGGAGCCGCCGGGCGGCACCGCGCTGGTCGAAGAAAGCATCCTCGAAGCGCTGGACTTCCGCCGCGCCATGCGCAAGGTCGACGAGGAATGGGGCCAGGACTGGTGGTTCCAGGTCTGGGGACCGGACAAGTTTTCGGAAGAAGGCATGGGCTCGCGCGAAGACTGGATGATCCGCGCGGAAGACGACTGGCACGGCTTCGGCAAACTGGCGCCGGGCTTCAACATGCTCGACCCGATCAAGGCGACGATCGTCACCCCGGGCCTGGCGTTGGACGGCAAGTTCGGCGAGACCGGCATCCCGGCATCGATCGTGACCAAGTACCTGGCCGAGCACGGCGTCATCGTCGAGAAGTGCGGCCTGTATTCGTTCTTCATCATGTTCACCATCGGCATCACCAAGGGCCGCTGGAACACGCTGCTGACGGCGCTGCAGCAGTTCAAGGACGACTACGACAAGAACCAGCCGATCTGGCGCATCCTGCCGGAGTTCGCCGCGGCCAATCCGCGTTACGAGCGCGTCGGCCTGCGCGACCTGTGCCATGCGATCCACGACATGTACAAGACCTACGACGTCGCGCGCCTGACGATGGAAATGTACCTGTCCGACATGCAGCCGGCGATGAAGCCGTCCGACGCCTTCGCCAAGATGGCGCACCGCGACATCGAACGCGTGTCGATCGAGGAACTGGAAGGCCGTGTTACCGCGATCCTGCTGACGCCCTACCCGCCGGGAATTCCGCTGCTGATCCCGGGCGAGCGTTTCAACAAGACCATCGTCGATTACCTGAAATTCGCACGGGACTTCAACGAGAAGTTCCCGGGCTTCGAGACCGACGTGCACGGGCTCGTGACGCAGGAGATCGATGGCAAGCGCGGGTATTACGTGGATTGCGTGAAATAGGAGGTTGGCAGGGGGGCTTTGCGCTGCCCGCCATGCCGTGCTTTATGTGCTGGTGGGTTTCGCTTGCGCTCTACCCACCCTACCGTCCTTTATAAAGAACCGTAGGGTGGGTAGAGCGAAGCGAAACCCGCCATCCCTCCACCTCACCCAAACTTCCTCCCCGCATCCAGCGCCAATCCGGCGCCAATACTGCCGAAGCGATCGCCTTCCACCTGGCGCGCGTTCGGCACTGTCGCCGCAATCCTCCGCCGCAGCAGCGGCACGCCGCTCGAACCACCCGTAAAAAACACGGTATCAACAGCGTCCGCGGCAATCCCCGCATCCCGCAACAATCCGCTCACCGCGCGCTCCACGTCGGCCGTCAGGTGCGCTATCGCTTCATCGAAGCGCTCGCCGTCCAGCGCCACGTCCAGCGGCGGCGACAGCCTGTCGAGTTCGAGCCGGGCATGGCCTGTATCGGACAAGGCAATCTTGCCCTCTTCCACACGCATCGCCAGCCAATGCCCCTCTCGATGCCGGACCAGGTGCAGCAGACGGCCGATCTTGTCACGCTCGACCGCATCGCGGTGGATGTCCTGCAGCTCGCGCTCGGCCCGCTGGGTATAGGCGAGGTTGATCGTGTGCCAGGTCGCGAGATTGAAGTAATAGCTCGACGGTACCTCGCTTTGGCTCTTGAGCCGGCTGCCGAGGCCGAGCTGGGGCATGACGCAGGACAGGCTGAGGTACTTGTCGAAATCCGTGCCGCCGATGTGGATGCCGCCGTTGGCGAGGATATCGTCGCGCCGTTCGGACTTGCCGGCGCGTTGCGGCCCCAGACGGATCAGGGAGAAATCCGAGGTGCCGCCGCCGATGTCGGCGATCAGCACCAGTTCCTCCCGATCGATGCGCGATTCGTAATCGAAGGCCGCGGCAATCGGTTCGTACTGAAATGCCACCTCGCGGTAACCGGCTGCCAGCCCGATTTCCCTGAGCGTGTTTTCCGCCACCCGGTCCGCCCCGGCATCACCGTCGACGAAATAGACCGGACGCCCGAACACCGCGCGCTCGAACGTGCGTCCGGCGGCGGCCTCCGAACGCCGCTTCAGTTCGGCGATGAATTGCGCCAGCAGCATGCGGAACGGCAGCGCGCGCCCCAGCACCTCCGTCTGGCCATCGATCAGGCTGGTGCCGAGCAGGCTTTTCAGGGAACGCATGAGGCGGCCCTCGTAGCCTGCCAGATAGTCTGCCAGGGCCGCGCGGCCGAAGCTGACCGCATCTTCTTCCGCATTGAAGAAGACGGCGGACGGCAAGGTCCGGTTGCCGTCCTCCAGCGCCAGCAGTGCCGGCTGTCCGGGCCGGGTCCAGCCGACCGTGGAATTGGACGTGCCGAAATCGACACCGCATGCGTTTGTCATCTTGAGGATCTGCCGGATTCGTGAGGGGCCGTAATGATACGCGAATCGGGGCGGTATCGCACGCCGGCAGATCCCACTTATCTGGACCGGCTTGCAACCTTGGCCGCCACCCTCCACACGGTGTTGCCGACATCATCGGCCACCAGCAGCGCGCCGTCCCTGGCGACCGCGACGCCGACCGGCCTGCCATAGGCCTCCCCTTCGCCGCTCAGGAACCCTGTCAGGAAATCTTCCGGCAGCCCGCTCGGCTTGCCGCCGGAAAACGGCACGAATACGACCTTGTAACCGCTATGCGGTTTGCGGTTCCAGGAACCGTGCAGGCCGACGAAGGCGCCGCCGTCATACTCGGCGGGGAACTGCATGCCATTGTAGAAAACCAGGCCGAGCGGGGCGGTGTGGGAGCCGAGCGCATAATCCGGCACGATCGCCCTGGCGACCAGGTCAGGCCGCTTTTCCTTCACCCGGTCGTCGATGTGCCGGCCGAAATAGCTGTAAGGCCAGCCGTAGAAGCCGCCCTCTTTCACGGAGGTCAGGTAGTCGGGCACAAGATCATTGCCGAGTTCATCGCGCTCATTCACCACGGTCCAGAGCTGGCCGCCCTGCCAGCCCATGCCGTTGGGGTTGCGCAGGCCGGAGGCGTAGACCCGCGACTTGCCGGTGGCAAGATCCACCTGCAAGATACATGCGCGGTTCTCTTCGTTGTCCATCCCGTTCTCGCCGACGTTGCTGTTCGATCCGACGGTGGCATACAGGTACCTGCCGTCCGGGCTGGCGATGATGTTCTTGGTCCAGTGATGGTTGATCGAACCGGCCGGCAGGTCCGCGATCTTGACGCCCGCTTCGCTGATTTCAGTCTGGCCATCCTTGTAGGGGAAGCGCAGGATGGCGTCGGTATTGGCAACGTAGAGATCGTTGCCGACCAGGGCCATGCCGAACGGTGAATTCAGGTTGGCGATGAAAACCTTTCGTATTGCCGCCGAACCGTCGGCGTTCAGACCGTTCAAGAGCGTGATGCGGTTGGCGCTCGGGCGTGCGCCGGAACCTGCCTTTTTCATCACTTCCTTCATCACGAAACCTTTGATGCCCTTCATGTCGTCAGGCTTGGCCGGCGCATCGGATTCCGCCACCAGCACGTCACCGTTGGGCAGCACGTACACCCACCGCGGATGGTCCAGGCCGACGGCATAGGCGGACACCGTAAACCCTTGTGCGGCTACGGGTTTCGTACCGGACGGCCAGCCCTTGGCAGGGGCGATGTTGACCGTCGGAACAAGATCCTTGTCCGGTGCCGGGAGGCGAGGATTGGGCCCCATGCCGGCTTCCACCGGCAAGGCGGGAGGATCGAACAACGCACAACCTGAAAGCACACACGCCAGGAAGGCGGCGCTTATCGGGGAACGACGCTTCATGACTGTCTCCGCTTGTTTTTCTGTTTGTCGACCTTCTATAGATTCGTCTCGGGATCGCGAATTCCGCCGCATTCCGGTTCGCGGTTGCGCGTTGGCAAGCCAAGCGTGACAAAAATGAATCTTTTTGCATAAAGCACATCGAATGACGAGAGCGCTACACGATGCGTGTAGCCAATCCGAAACGAATCATGAGGAGTCATGCGATGGCAGAGAACAAGGATCAGAGCAAGCCCATTGCCGGTGGCACCACAGCCGGCACGTCGGTGTCGGGGACTGGCGTCCTGACAGGCGGAAGTGGCACCGCGCAGATGCGCGACAACCCGAATGAAAGCTCGGCGGGCATGGCCGCTTCCGCACGGCAGTACGCGGACGACATGACAAGCCGCGCCAAGGAAAAAGGAAGGTCGCTTTTCGCTCAGCAAAAGGAATCGGCGCTAGGCCAGGTCAGCAGCGTCGCCGGCGCCATCCGCAATACCGCGCAGAACCTGCAGGGTGAAGGACAGGACCAGACCGCGCGCTATGTCCAGCTGATCGCCGACCAGCTGGAATCGCTCGGCGGCCGCCTGCGCAACAAAGACCTCGACTCCATCGTTAGGGACGCCGAAGGCTACGCGCGCCGTTCGCCGGGGACTTTCCTCGTCGGCACCATGGTCGCTGGCTTCCTGCTCGCGCGCTTCCTGAAGAGTTCGTCCGAGCGCCAGGCGTATCGCGGCGACTGGGAGGATGAGGGAACCATTTCGGCGGGCGAAGCCGGGCCATATACCGGGGCAGCCGGAACGACCGGCACGACCGGCACGACCGGGACAAGCACAGCATCGCCGATCGGGGCTGACGGCACCCCGGCGAAGGGGGCATCGACCACCGGCGGGGTGACAGGGTCGAACATCGGAGGTAACGCACCATGATGATCGACAAGACAGACAAGTCCCTGGGAGCGCTGTTCTCCGACCTGACGCGCGACATGGTTGACCTTGTCCGCCAGGAGATCGCGCTCGCGCGGGCCGAAATGTCATCGAAGATGGCCGAGATCCAGACGGCTCTGATCTCGGTCGCGGTCGGGGCTGCAGTCATGCTCGCAGGCCTGTTCATCCTGCTGCTGGCCGTGGTGCGCGGCGTGGAAGTGCTGCTGCCGCCCAATATCGGCCCGTGGCTGGCGCCGCTGATCGTCGGGCTCATCGTCGCCGGCGGCGGCTACGCCCTGGTCAAGAGTGGCAGCGCCAAGATCACCGCGGACAAGCTCACGCCGCACAGAACAATGGACTCGCTCAAGCGCGACAAGCTCGCCGTACAGGAGAAGCTCTGATGAAAAACACGGATAACCGCAGCCCGGAAGAGATCGAGAGCGATCTCGAGCGCACACGCGCCGATTTCACCTCCACCATCGACGCCATCCAGCACAAGTTGTCGCCGAGCGAAATGATGGATAACGCGGTCGACTATGCACTGTCCACTACCCCAGGAGCATTCAGCATGAACCTCGTCAATTCGGTACGTGACAATCCCATTCCCGTTGCCCTGATCGGCATTGGCATTGCCTGGCTGATGGCTGCCGGACGCCAGACGCCGGCCTACGAACCGGGCCGGCGTTACGCCCGTTCCGTGCGCCGCCCCCGCTATGCCGCCGACTATGAGGGTTATGAAGGTTACGATGAGAACGAATACCTCGCGGCGCGCGATTACGGCGCCGGCGAACCAGAGGAAGGCATGATGCAGCGCATGTCATCCAAGGCCGGCGAGGCCGGAAGCAGCATCAAGGACACCGCGAGCAACGTCGGGCAGCGCATCAGCGACACGGCCTCCTCCGTCACCGGGCGGGTGCAGCAGGCAGGCCAGAGTGCGCGCCAGCGCCTGCAGGAAACCGCGGGCAGCGCGCAGGCGCGCATGAGCGAGATGCGCCGGCGCTCGCAGATGCAGGCCGGCTATGCGAAGGACCGCTTCAACGAGATGTACGACGAGCAGCCGCTGGCCATGGGCGCCGTCGGCCTGGCCATCGGCGCGGTACTGGGGGCGGTCCTCCCGAGCACGCGGCGGGAAAATGAAATGATGGGCAGCATGCGTGACGACCTGATGCATCGTGCAAAGGAAACCGCGCGCGAACAGGCGGATACCCTCAAGCAGTCGGCGCAGCGAGTGGCCGAGACGGCGAAGAAGGAAGCGGAGCGCGTGGCGGAAGATATGTCCAACCGCCCGACGACGCAGCAGCCCACCGCCGGGGCCGGACAAGGCACCAGCGCAACCACCGGCACAACGACGGGTTCTGCTACGCCTTACAGCGGACCAACAGGATCCTCGAGTATCCACTAAGGCAAGCATGAGGACCGCGCCCTGCCGGCGCGGTCTTTTTGCGCCTGCCCTCAGGCTTCCATCCGCATCCGGAAGCGGCGCTGGCGCTCGTCTTGAAGCTGCTGCGCGGTGATTGCGCCTGTTCTGAGCAGCACGTTGTTCATGTACTCGTCGCGCTGCGCGGGTGTGTGATGGAGCGACATCACGTAGCCGTCCGACATGCCCTTCAGGTGTTCCACCCGTCCGGACAGCGTCTTGCCCTTCTCCAGGCCGAGGCGGTAGCCGAGCATCCGCCCGCCAAAATAGCCCATGCCGAAAACGAGGATGGCGCCGACGAGAATGACGAGGGCGACGGTGAAGGCTTGAGCGGTATCCATGAAATATTCTCTGCAGACAATGTCGGCATCGTACTCCGCCGCGCCGCGCGAGTCATTGCCCTTCCTGACAACTTGCCGCCGCTCTTTCGATTGAAAAAATTACATTTGGCAACAGCTATCGCAATTGCGAAACAGCCATTACCGCGCTTTGCCCGCATTATTCGTTTCAATACAGCAACTCGTTGAAACGTTCGAAGCTCCAGAGGTGGGCCTCTTCCCGGCAGGGGAAGCTTGGGTTGGGGGCAGGATGGTTGAAGTACTGGCTGTATCGCGAACAACCTACCCCTTACCTGCCCCTCCCCCCGCAATGGGGGGAGGGTTTTTTTTCGTTTGTTTGTTTGCCGCTTACCCTGGGCTGAAAATCGAAAACCGGCTTAACGGCCAGGAAACCGCCGCCCCCGGCCAGGGGTGATGCGGAAGAATGCCCCGGATCAGGTCTTCGGCAAGGTCACGCCGCGCTGGCCCTGGTACTTGCCGCCGCGGTCCTTGTACGAGGTCTCGCAGACTTCGTCGCTCTCGAAGAACAGCACCTGCGCGCAGCCTTCGCCTGCGTAGATCTTTGCCGGCAGCGGCGTTGTGTTGGAAAACTCCAGGGTGACGTAGCCTTCCCACTCGGGCTCGAAGGGCGTCACGTTGACGATGATGCCGCAGCGCGCGTAGGTCGACTTGCCGAGGCAGATGGTCAGCACATTGCGCGGGATGCGGAAGTATTCGACGGTGCGCGCCAGTGCGAAGGAGTTCGGCGGGATGATGCAGACATCGCCCTTGAAATCGACGAACGACTTCTCGTCGAAGTTCTTCGGGTCGACGATGGTGCTGTTGATGTTGGTGAAGATCTTGAATTCGGCGGCGCAGCGGATATCGTAGCCGTAGGACGAGGTACCGTAGCTGACGATCTTCTGGCCGTCGACGTGGCGCACCTGGCCGGACTCGAACGGTTCGATCATGCCGTGTTCCTGGGCCATGCGGCGGATCCACTTGTCGGATTTGATGCTCATTGTTTTCGCGTTGTATGAGGGATGACTGCCGTGCGCTTGCACACGACGAATTCCCGCGATTTTACGCGAAAACAACCGCCCGGCGACCGTATATTGTCGAATCGTCTAGACAGCCTGGCGGAACACTTCCGGCCGGCGCTCCATCGGCTGGTGGAACCATGACGCTTCGTCCACATACTGCTGCTCGACGCAGGCGACGTAGGCGTCCTTCAGCCGTGTCGGGTCCTGCAGCAGGCGGTCTTTCCACTCGCCGAGATGGACGTGGTTCTGGATCAGGCTGCGCAGGATGGCCGCATGCTCGGTCACGCCCACGGCGTTGCAGCCGATGAGCACATCCTTGAAGAACTCCAGGCGCAGGTAGCGGAAATTGCGCTCGTCCGCCAGTTCCACCCACTGCCCGCCCCGCACGCCCTGCCAGTTGCCGAAGGACGAGGAGATCAGGCCCATGGTGTCGATCACATCGATCTGGCGCACGCCGCGCTGGAAGGCATGCTTGCCCGTCATGTTGAGCGCCGCGCAGTAGGCCTGATCGGCCGCATTCGGCTGCACGCCCGAGATGATGGAGCGGCCGGCCACGCTGTCGAAGGTCTCGGCGCAATCGCCCGCGGCGTAGACGCCGGGCACGTTGGTCTGCATCGAGGCGTCGACGACCACGCCCTGCAGGCAGCGGATACCGCTGCCCTTGAGGAAGGACACGTTGGGCATCGTGCCCACGGAATACACGATCAGGTCGGCGCTGAGCTGCTCGCGGTTGGACAGGCGCACCATGCGCCCGTGATCGTCGAGCTCGCTGCAGCCGATGGCGGTGACGCGTGTGCCGGTGACCACCTTGACGCCCTTCTTTTCGCACCAGCGCTGCACGAGGTCGCCCGCGCGCTTGCCCATCATGTTGGGCAGCATGCGGTCGCGCCGCTCAACCACGGTGAGGTTGACGCCGCGCGCCAGCAAGGCTTCCATCACGATGCAGCCGATGAATCCGGCACCGATGAGCACCACGCGGGCGCCCGGCCGTGCCAGCCGCTGGATGCGTCGTGCATCGTCCAGTGTCCAGCAGGCGTGCACGCCGGTGAAGTCGATACCGGGAATGACCGGCACGCGCGGCGATGCGCCGCTGGCGATGAGGAGCTTGTCGAATGCGAGGGCGCTGCCGTCTTCCATCTTGACGGTACGGGTGCGGGTGCTGACATGCACCGCCCGGCCGCGCACCTCGCTCACGTTCAGGCGCGACGCCCAGTCCTTTTCCCGGCGCAAATAGGTGCCCGCCTCATTCGTATTGCAGGCCAGCAGATGGGGAATCGACATGCGCGAGTACGGCGCCTCGTTCTCGTCGCCGATGAGGATGATGTCGTCCGCCGGCGCGTTCTTGCGGATGGTCTCCGCGGCGATGATGCCTGCCGGCCCGTTGCCGATGATGACGTGCTTCATGCGCCTGCTCCGCCGGTATGTCGATTTTGCATGCCCTTCCCCTGCTGGTTGAGGATGTATGCAAACCACTATATCGACGGGCAAAAGTTATCAATTGAACAATGTCAACCGAAAGGCATTATCCGGAGAAAGCTGCTGACAGGAAATGCTAGCGCTGCATCGACTCCCACACCTTCTGCAGACGCTTCACAGACACGGGCATCGGCGTGCGCAGCTCCTGTGCGAACAGGGAGACGCGCAGTTCTTCCAGCAGCCAGCGGAACTCGACCATCTTCGGGTCACTGCCCTTCTGGCGGTCCTTCAGTGCGCGCTGCCAGGGTGCGGCCACCTGCGCCCACTCGGCCATGAGCCGGGCATCGCGGGCGGGATCGGCGCGCAGCTTTTCGAGCCGCACATTGATCGCCTTCAGGTAGCGCGGGAAATGCGCGAGCTGCGTGTAATCGTTGTCCGCGATGAAGCGCTTGCCCACCAGCGACTGCAGCTGCGACTGCATGTCGGCCGCGCTCTGCGCATGCGCCCTGGCGCCCTGCAGCTTCTTCGGCAAGGTGTAGTACTCGGCCAGCACCTGCGCCGCGAGGCGTGCGATCTCGTTCACCAGCAGGCCGAGGCGGCTCTTGCCCTCATCCTTGCGCTGGTTGAACTCGTCGGCATTCTTCGGCAGCGGGTCCTGCATGCAGGCGCGCTCCAGGCCGGCCTGAATGATCTGGTCGCGCAGTTCCTCCTGGGTCCCGAGCGACATGAACTGCATGCCCATCTGCTGCAGGTTGGGAATGTTCTTTTCGAGGTATTTCAACTGCTCCTTGAGCTGCAGCGAGAACAGGCGGCGCAGACCGGTGCGGTGCACGCGCGCCGCCTCGGCCGGGTCGTCGAATACTTCGAGGTCGCAATGCGTGAGCTTGTCGACCAGCGCAGGGAAACCGATCAGGGTCTGCTTGCCCTGCTGGATCTCCAGCAGTTCCGGCAGCTCGCCGAAGGACCAGGTGGTCAGGTTCTGGTATTCCGAGATTGTGCCAGCGGCGGCAGGCGCGGCCTTGTCCGCCGTTTCCGCCGGCGCGATGGCCGTCTTTTCCGCCAGCTTCTGGAACTGCTCGCGCGCCTGGCCGCCGAATTCCGCCTGCAGGGATGCCAGGTTGCGGCCCATGTCGAGCTGACGTCCGTGCTCGTCGACCACCTTGAAGTTCATGAAGTGGTGTGCCGGCAGCGTCTCGAACTTGAAGTCGGTGGTCCTGACCGTCAGGCCTGTCTGCTCGCGCACGTCGGCGATCAGCGCATCGACCAGGTTGCCCTTGCCGAATTCGGCCCGATCGCAGAAGCCGGCAGCATAGTCCGGAAGCGGCACACAGTGGCGGCGCAGTTTCTGCGGCAGGGACTTCAGCAGCAGGTGTGTCTTTTCCTTCAGCATACCCGGCACCAGCCAGTCGCAGCGCTCGGCCGATACCTGGTTCAGCGTGTACAGCGGAATCGTCATCGTCACCCCGTCGCGCGGGCTGCCGGGCTCGAAGTGGTAGGTCAGCGTCATCGCTACGCCGGCCACGTTCATGGTCTTCGGGAACAGGTCGGTGGTCACGCCCGCCGCCTCGTGCCGCATCAGGTCGTCGCGGTTGAGGTGCAGCAGCTTCGGGTTCTTCGCGGTCGCTTCCTTCAACCATTTCTCGAAGGCGATGCCGGTATGGATGTCCTGCGGGATCAGCTTGTCGTAGAAAGCGGCGATCAGTTCCTCATCCACCAGCACGTCCAGGCGGCGCGACTTGTGTTCGAGGTTTTCGATCTCGCGCACCAGCTTCTGGTTGTGCGCCAGGAAGGGCGCGCGCGTGTCGAACTCGCCGGCCACCAAGGCGCTGCGG